>JBLILW010000130.1:0-7185 GCA_047638435.1 Urechidicola sp. | reverse complement strand
TCGCAATGGTAGTCGCAAGATTCGCTAAAACACCGCGCTGATTTGTGACTTCAACGCGCAAAAATGCGAGGTATTCGCCTTCGACATGCTCTGACCATTGCACCGACAAATGTCGATTTTTGCTACTGGTTTCCGTCATGTTTCGACAGCTTTGTTGATGGACAACAATACCCTTGCCGGATGACATATGGCCTATGATGGCGTCGCCTGGTACCGGTCTACAGCATTTGGCAAATGACACCACCATGCCTTCCGTGCCCTTAATGGCGAGTGGTTTTCCAGATTCATCGAATGCAGTTGAATCATCATCCTCGATGTCGTACATCGCTTTTGCAACCAAACTGGGGTTACGATTACCAAGACCAATTTCAGCCATCAACTCGTCTTGATCAGTCATATTATACTGGCCCAAAACACTTTCTAACTTTTCTTTAGTAATCGACTCGTCACGACCAACGATGTGATTAATTGATTGCATCAACAGACGATGTCCTAACGCGACCGCTTCAGTTGTTTGCAATGACTTAAGAAAGTGCCTGATATTAGTGCGTGCTTTTGCGGTGATCACATAGTCGAGCCAACTGGGGTGAGGGCGGCTTGTATCCGAGCTGATAATTTCAATCGTCTGACCGTTGTATAGCTTACTGCTCAAAGGCAACATTCGGTTGTCGATGCGCGCTGCAACACAGGTATTACCCACATCGGTATGCACAGCATAAGCAAAGTCCACCACGGTAGACCCACGGGGTAATTTTTTGATCTCACCTTTTGGGGTAAATACATAAATCTCATCGGGAAAAAGATCTACCTTTACGCTTTCTAGAAACTCTTGAGAGCTACCCGATTTCTGCTGCATTTCGAGCAAGTTTTTCAACCAGCCAAGCGCCCGATTTTGGGCCGTCATGGTGCTGTATTCGCCTTCTTTATAAAGCCAGTGAGCGGCAATGCCTGACTCGGCAAAATGATCCATCTCTGTGGTTCGTATCTGAACCTCAATCGGCACACCGTGAGGTCCAAATAAACTGCTGTGCAGTGATTGATAACCATTCGTTTTGGGGATCGCAAGATAATCTTTAAAACGGCCCGGCAATGGTTTATAGAGGCTATGCACAACACCAAGCACACGATAACAGTCATCCTCTGACTCGGTCATGATTCGCACGCCAAATACGTCAGTTAACTCTTTGAAGCTGAGTTTTTTCTGCTTCATTTTTCGATAGATACTGTGGATATTTTTTTGCCGGTATCTCACCGTTGCAGGAATATTGTCTTCCTGCAATCGATCCTTGATCGCATTTTCTATGGTATTAAATATTTCTTTACGATGCCCAACGACTTCTTTACAGGCGGTTTCGAGAGCGCGATAACGCATCGGGAAGGCGCTGCGAATAGATAGATCGAGGAGCTCGTGGCGAATCTTAAAAATACCGAGACGATTGGCGATGGGTCCGTAGATATCCATTGTTTCTTTGGCGATACGACGACGCTTATCGGGCGGCATCGCATCTAACGTGCGCATGTTATGCAAGCGATCGGCTAGTTTGATAATAATGACACGAATGTCCTTTACCATTGCCAGCATCATCTTGCGGAAATTCTCTGCCTGGGCTTCGGCTCTACTCTGGAAGTCGAGGTGGGTCAGCTTGCTAACCCCATCAACTAATTCGGCTACTTCTTTTCCAAACTGATCGGCTAATTGCTTCTTTTCAGTAGTCGTATCTTCAATTACGTCATGCAAAATTGCAGCGACAATACTGCTCATGTCCATACGCATTTTGCTAAGGATTAATGCGACTTCGACTGGATGACTGATGTAAGGCTCACCCGACACTCGGCTTTGTCCTTCATGCGCCTTGGCACCTAACAGAAAAGCACGATAAACCTCTTCGACCTGGTGTGGCTCCAAGTAGGTAGAAAGCTCGGCACACAGCTCGTTAATCTTGGTGCTATCAGCACTCAGAGGCCGATAATCGGCGACTATTTCGAACAGGTTGGCGTTTTCGACCCGAGACATTTTTCTAGTTATTACTCTAATTGTTAACTGACAGTTTTTAACCCACAGTTATACCATATCTATTAGCCATTGGTTAGGCTTCAACGTCGGTCCGACTCACTTGATGACTACGTCGATGCCGAGCCGGTGTCGTGTTATAAAATTTTTGGTAACAGGTCGTCAAATGTGATTGCGAACTAAACCCCACAGCACTCGAAATTTGAGCCAATGGAAGGTGAGAATGCAATACCAATGACTGTGCACGTTCGAGCCGACGCTGGTTTAAAACCTCGCCGGGCGTCTTTCCAATTTCTCGTCGAAACAAACGTAACAACTCCCTTCGACTAATCCCCACCCTATCTGCTAAACCACTCACATTCATGCGCTGGGGCACCTCGGCATCGAGCAAACTTAAGGCGAGTTGGACTCGAGCAGAAAAATGATGATTACCTTCAAAAACCAATTGTGTTTCGGTTTCATCCGGCATCGAGTAATGTTGCAATAGCATTTGGCGTGACACCTGCTGCGCCAGGTCATGCCCCAAATCGTTTCGCACCATTTCAATAAAAAGGTCTAGCGTCGAAGAGCCACCCGAACAAGTCATCCGATTACGATCGATTACAAAGCGCTGATAACGTGACAAAGTTTTCGGGTATTGATGACAAAAACTACTGAAATTTTCCCAATGCACCGTTGCTGAATATCCATCCAGCAAGCCCGCTTTAGCAAGTAAAAACGCACCATTCGATAACCCACCAATCACACACCCTCTAGCCGCCTGTTGTTTCAACCACTGCGTCATCTTAGGCGCTATTATTTCTGTCGGGTTAAAACCAGCAACCACCAGCGCAATATCTGGCGAAGCAGCCGAACTAATATTAGTACTGGGGTGTAACCATAGGTCGTTACTATCCTGGATTGGTTCGTCGTTCTCACACAGAAAAGACCAACTATAAACGGGCATGGACGCAAACCGATTAGCGTGGCGTAAAACCTCTAGGCCCGATGCGATACAAAACATAGGTGACCGCGGACACAAGCACAAGGAGATATGGCGCTGTAGATGCCTAGACATGAAAGGTTGCCTATTTAAATTTTGTTGCCCCAATATGACAAATTACGTCCGATTTGTAAAAGATTTTTACCCTTGAACCGATATGATAATTTTTGCCTTATCATTATCGAGAACTGCCCTATGGCCAGACCCAGTCGTAAACGTAGTCGCGGTGGCCCAGCAGTAACCACTGCAATTCACCAAATTGACCATAAAATCCTGCGCAATCGATTTGCCCCAATAGAAGCACTCGATGAAGAGCAGCTCGAATTCATCCACAACATATCACTACGGATCCTCGAAGAAGAAGGCATCGAGGTAATGGGCGATCAAGCGTTGGCACTGTTTCGCAAAGCAGGGGCATCAGTAGACAATCAAGACGTGGTACGAATCGACCGCAATCTACTGCTCGACACTGTCGCATTGGCACCAGAGACCTTCACCATCACGCCGCGCAATGCGGCACAAGCAATCGAAGTAGGCGGCAATGTACTTAATTTTGGGTTAGTGTCTGGCACGCCGAATGTACATGACAATATCAATGGTCGACGGGCTGGTAACTTTGCTGATTATGAAAAGCTAATTAGTCTGGGTCAGTACTTTAACGTCATCACCTTTTTTGGTAATCAGGCGACCGCGCCCACCGATCTACCCGCGAACTCGCGGCACCTGGATACAACCTTCGTTAATCTTACACTGGCCGATAAGGTTTTTATGGCCACCGCTATCGGCGCTGGACGCTCACGTGATGCAATAGAGATGTCAGCGATTGCGAGGGGCTTGAGCATGGAGGAAATGAAAACCAATCCCAGCGTGATGACCAATATTAATGTCAACTCACCCCGCAAACTTGACGATGCAATGGCTTATGGTGCGATGCAAATGTCCATGTTTGGACAACCAGTCACGGTCACCCCCTTTACCCTCATGGGCGCGATGACACCCACCACCATGGCAGGTGCATTAGCACAGCAAAACGCCGAAGCATTACTGGGCATAGCATTGCTACAATTGACCCGTCCTGGTACTCCGGTCATTTATGGCGGATTTACCTCAAATGTCGACATGCGCTCCGGATCTCCCGCATTTGGCACACCCGAAAATAGTCTGGCAAATATTGCCAGTGGTCAATTGGCCAGACGCTACAAACTACCTTATCGCACCAGTGCCTGTAATGCGTCAAACGCGGTGGATGCGCAAGCAACCTACGAAACCCAGATGGCACTATGGGGAGCCGTGATGGGAAATGGAAATTTGATTTATCATGCCGCTGGCTGGCTTGAAGGTGGCTTGGTGGCCTCATTCGAAAAATTAATTATCGACTGTGAAATGCTCCAACATATGTCAGCGATGCTCGAACCACTTAAAATAGATTTAACCGAAACTGGGTTACAAGCGATGAAAGAAGTCGGCCCTGGCGGGCATTTCTTTGGCTGTCAGCATACGATGGAGCGCTATAAAACTGCCTTCTACGAACCCTTCCTGAGCAATTGGCAAAATAGCGAAAATTGGGTACTAGCCGGTGGAAAAGATGCCACCCAAAGAGCAACCGACATTTGGCCAAAAATCCTCAAAGAGTTTGAACCGCCATCAACCGACCTAGCTATAAAAGAAGAGTTAGAAGCCTATATGGCAAAAAGAAAAGAGACACTGGGGCGTGATGAGCCTCTATTGGAGCCAACGGATTAGCTGTCACCAGTAAACTGATGGATATATCTAAACAGTTCCTTTGTCACCTCGATCAGCTGGATTCTTTTAAATTTTTGTTATATTTCATTTGCAAGATTGTCGCGCTTCGAGATATTTTAATGAGTAAAGCAAAAATAAATGAGTGAATATTGTTGCTCAAAGGCCGTTAACCGATTGCAATTGAACAAGTTTAAAGGTAGTTGGCTTACGCTATAACACCTAAAAGACCACGGCAAAAGTCGACCGCGGGGAAATAGTCATACTTTTATCAGTATCCATACTTGAGCCTGAATAAGCAGCGGAAATTCTTAATTTTTTGATCTGTATCTAGTTATCTGAAATCATAGCTTTATAATTGTTATAATTAAGTTAGCTTATCTGATTTCATCAATACCGAAATATTGTCAATAATTGATGAATCAGATAAAAATAAAAATCCTTTGTGGTTTGGAGAAATCTACCTGATATGCTGCATCAAATTCCAATCATAAACTTGATTGCACTAGCATTATTTTTTGGTGCCTGGGTTACCTATACCTGGTTCGCTGACCACAGCCGATGGTCGGGCAAAAGCCTACCTAGTGTTATGAACTTTCATCGACATCGATGGATGTGCGAGGTATTGAAACGCGAGATACGCGTACCAGATACAATTGTCATGGGTAACTTTGTGCAAAGTGCCGTGTTTTTTGCATCAACGGCAATACTGATAATAGGTGGATTAGTAGCAGCGCTCGGGGCATCAGATAAAGTGTTGGATGCAATAACAGCGCTTCCGTTTTTTAGCCCTACGACAAATGCGCTTTGGGGGTTGAAAGTGGCGTCGGCAATAGCGGTGTATATCTACGCTTTTGTTAAGTTTATCTGGGCGGTGCGTTTGGCTAACTATAGCGCTATTTTGTTTAGCGCGGCGCCTTTTAACGCCGGCAAATTTAACGATGAATACGCAGTTGAGCTGGGCAAAATGATTGGCCTTTTCGGAATGCATTTCAATCAAGGGTTACGGGCCAACTTTTTCGCGCTGGCTATTCTTGCCTGGTGGATTAACCCTTACTTCTTTATTTCTTCAACAGGCATAGTCCTTTATGTTTTGTATCGTCGAGAATTTCGCTCAAAATCACTGCAATCAGTTAATCGGCTTAAAGAAATAGCGAGTATAAATTAGATCCAAGTGTTGCTTAGGCAATTGCACCAGAGGTGTTTTCTAAAACTATTGACTCGATAAAGACGCTCTAAATTTAATAGCCTGAGCTTTAATATCTTGAATATCTGCTTCAGTTTTTCGTTCTAAATTTTTCAACATAAAACCCATGCGTGGATTACTTTTAAACGTATCGGCATGTGTGTTTAAAAAATCCCAGAATAGAGTTGTAAATGGGCAGGCATCTTCGCCTATTGCCTTGGAGGGATTAAAGCGGCAGTTTTTACAATAATTACTCATTTTATTAATGTAATTTCCACTGGCTATATAGGGCTTAGACGCCATAATGCCGTTGTCAGCATATTGGCTCATGCCTAAAGTATTGGGCAACTCTACCCACTCAACTGCATCAACATAAATAGCTAAATACCATTGATGAATCTGTTTAGGATCGACGCCATACAGTAGTGAAAACAAACCCGTTACCATTAACCGTTGAATGTGATGTGCGTAACCATATTTTAACGTTTGCTTAATACTTTGATGCAGGCAAGTCATATCGGTGTCGCCCGTCCAGTAAAAGTCGGGCAGATTCTGCTTAGCATTTAAAGCATTCATTTCTACCCAATCGGGCATGTGCAACCAATATAAACCGCGAACATATTCTCGCCAGCCAAGAATTTGTCGAACGAAACCTTCTACTGCAGCCAGCGGTGCGCCATTTTCTCGATGATGTTTTTCTGCCGCTTGAACCACTTGCAGCGGATGTAATAACTTCAAATTCAAAGCTGTTGAAATGAGTGAGTGATTTAAAAAAGGTTCATCTGTCCACATCGCATCTTGATAGTCACCAAAATTATCTAAACAGTGTTCAAAAAAGCGCTCTAATGATTGTTGTGCTTGATGTGGCGTTACAGGCCAATAAAGCGTTACTAGTTCCCCTGGATGGCTAGGGTATTCCTTATTAACTAAATCAATGACCTGTTGGGTAATTTGATCTGATTCCCACGAAATAGTTGAAGGTACTTTTTGGGGACCATCTTTCTTAAAAGCTTTACGATTTGATTGATCATAATTCCATTGTCCACCTAATGGATTTTTTCCATCTTCCATCAGTATCTGATATTTTTTACGTAACTCTCGATACCAATATTCCAAACGTAATTGTTTTTTACCTTGCGCCCATTCTTTGAACTCTTGAGGTGAAGAAAGAAAATGTTGATCGTTTAATTGCTTAAAAGGAACACGATGCTTTTTACAAATATCCACTAGTGATTCAGTAACCCGATAATCACCAGGCGTTACAAA
>JBLILW010000129.1:0-7235 GCA_047638435.1 Urechidicola sp. | reverse complement strand
TTCAGGCCACTATGAAGCTAATTGACGATGTTGGTTTTGATACTTCATTTAGCTTTATTTACAGCCAAAGGCCAGGCACCCCTGCGGCTTTTCTTCCTGATGATATTTCTATGGATGTTAAGAAAACACGCCTGAAGTCCTTGCAAGATAAAATACTGATGCAGGCAAGCCAAATATCAAGAAAAATGGTTGGAACTAAACAAAAGATACTGGTGGAAGGTTTTTCTCGAAAAAGTGAGCTGCAAATGCAGGGAAGAACTGAAAATAATCGGGTCGTGAACTTTACGAGCAACGATGTTTTGCCTGGCCAATTTGTTGAGGTAGAAATTACTGAAGCATTAAATAATTCTTTGCGTGGTGAACTAGTCAGTTAGAGAGGCTTGATTGAAGACCATTACAAGCCCTGCAATCGTTAATCACTTTATTTTAGAGGTCTAAAAAATAAAAAAAGTAATCAATTTTAGTTTCCCTGAAACTACTCAGCTCGTTAACTTTTGTGGTGCTTTGAATCAAAATCTAAAGCGACTAGAGGCGCAGCTTGATCTGAAGTTGAGTGTCAAGGATGGGAAGCTGTCGGTGCGGTCAAAAGACGTTATTTCGCCGCGCGCGATTAAATCAATCGAGCAGCTAATCGAAATGACCGTTGATCATGCGTTGTCGATCGATGAAATTGACAGTGTTTTAAATGCGCCCAATCAAGACGAGCTCGAGCACTTTGATGAGCAAACCGTCAAGTTAAAGAAAAAATTCATCCGGCCTAAAACGCAACTACAAAGTAACTATCTGGAAAACATCTCTAGAAGAGTGATTAATTTTGGAGTGGGGCCAGCTGGTACAGGGAAAACTTATCTGGCTGTTGCGAAGGCGGTTCAAGCGCTTGAAAATGAAGAAGTTGCTCGGTTGATTTTAACTCGACCAGCGGTGGAGGCTGGTGAAAAATTGGGTTTCTTACCCGGTGATTTGTCACAAAAAGTCGACCCCTATTTGCGCCCAGTTTACGATGCTTTGTATGAAATGCTCGGGTTCGACAAGGTGGAGAAGTTAATATCTCGACATATTATAGAAGTCGCTCCGCTGGCCTATATGCGCGGAAGGACTTTAAATAATGCGTTTGTTATTCTAGATGAAGCTCAAAATACTACGCCGATGCAAATGAAGATGTTCCTGACTCGAATTGGTTTTGGAACCAAGGCAGTTGTCACCGGTGATGTGACGCAAACGGATTTGCCGGCCAACCAGAGCTCTGGTTTAAGTCATAGTCTGAATATATTGAAAAATATTGAAGCGATTGGCATCGTGAATTTTACTTCTGGTGACGTGGTGCGTCATCCACTGGTACAGAGTATTGTCGAAGCTTATGACAAATACGAAAAATAGCGGAGAGTGACAAGCTCGAAAACCATGGTTAATGTCGATCTTCAAAATGATGATGAGATTGAATCCCTTCCCTCTATTGACCAATTCCGGCATTGGGTCGAATCATCTCTTCTGCAATCTTTCGTCAGCTTGGAACAAACGATACGCGTTGTTACCGAAGCTGAGAGTCAGGCGCTAAATAAGCAGTTTCGGGGTAAAGATAAGTCCACTAACGTGCTTTCTTTTCCTTCAGATGACGGTTACCTCGAATACGACTGTCTGGGTGACCTGGTGATTTGTGTTCCAGTGGTTGAGTCTGAGGCAGTGTCGCAGGGCAAAACTCGCGATGCTCATTGGGCTCACATGGTGATACACGGCATGCTTCATTTGCAGGGGATTGATCATCAAGATGATCGGGAAGCGCAAAAAATGGAAGCACAAGAAATTAAAATTTTGTCTACACTCGGCTACGCTAGTCCGTATAATGAAACCCATGTTTTACTACCTTAGGAGCCGTAATGGCAGGCGCTGATAACGGCGGGTCGACAAAGGGTTGGCTGGAACGCATTTCGAATGCATTTACCAGTGAACCCCAAAATCCAAAACAGTTAGTGGATCTGTTAAAAAACCTGCAAGTTCAGCAATTGATCGGTGCAGAAGAGCTTTTCATGATCGAAGGTGTTTTACAGGTTTCGGACATGCAGGCTAGAGATATCATGATCCCGCGAGGGCAGATGGTTGTCCTCGAGCATGATGATTCGTTTGCTACCATTATCGAGAAAATAGCAGAGTCTGGCCATTCCCGTTTCCCTGTTATCGACGATGACAAAGATGATGTTGTGGGTGTTTTGCTCGCCAAAGACTTGCTGCAACTCTCGGTTGAAAAGCCCGAGCAATTCGAAATCAATGACTATATTCGCTCAGCGTCATTTATTCCCGAAAGTAAGCGCCTCAATGTGTTGCTTAAAGAGTTTCGGGTCAATCGTAGTCACATGGCAATGATAGTCGACGAATATGGCGGCGTTTCTGGTCTAGTCACCATCGAAGACGTGTTAGAGCGAATCGTCGGAAAAATTGACGATGAGCATGATGATGATGAAGATGAGCTCGACATTCAGCCCCATGGTGCGCATCGGTTTAGTGTTAGGGCATTAACACCTTTGGCTGACTTCAATGATTATTTCAAAACTGACTACGTGAATGAGGATGTCGAAACGATGGGTGGTTATTTACTTGGTCATATCGGACATCTACCCGATAGAGGTGAGTCAATCACACTCGACCAGTTGACCTTTAAAGTACTAGACGCCGATAGCCGTCAGGTTCATTTATACCAGGTTGTTGATGATCGTAGCTAATACTCGTTTTTTGGCCTTTCTGAAAAACCTGCCTTTGCCATTTTTGCTTTTGCTCAGTGCGTTAGTCGGCGCGCTGCTGCCATTGGCCTTCGCTCCCTTTGCTATCTGGCCTTTGGCCATTATTTTGCTCGCCGTTTTGCTCGTGTTGGTGGACTCAAGAGAGACCAATAAGCAAGTGGTTCTCACTGGCTTTTTTTTTGGTTTAGGCTACTTTGGTTTAGGCGTTTACTGGATATACAACAGCCTGCATGATTTTGGAATGGCACCTCCTATTGTCGCGGGTGCCATTACTGCGCTGATGATCGTTACCCTGTCTGTTTTCCCCGCGCTAACATTGTTTGCCTGGCAATCGATACAACGTCGAATAGGGCAGCAGTCGATCTGGTTAGTGCCGATCCTATGGTTTACCTTCGAATGGTTTCGCGGCTGGGTTTTGACTGGCATGCCCTGGTTAAGTCTGGGCTATGCACTGGGCGAATCCCCACTGGCAGGGTTCGCGCCGTTAATCGGCGTTTATGGGCTGAGCGCCATTGGCGTGCTGGTTTCGGTTGCTTTGATTCAGGTGATTCAATATAAGGCGTATCGTTTAGTCACTATTATTTGTATTGTGTTTTCTATTGGCTTTGGTTTGCAGCAAATAGAATGGACTGAACAACAGTCGAAATCACTCGACGTTACGATAGTGCAGGGCAACATACCTCAGGAAATGAAATGGCAAAACGATCAACGCCAGGCTATTTTTAGTACCTATTGGGGTGAAACCCAGCAATACTGGAGCAGTGATCTAATCGTCTGGCCAGAGACTGCTCTGCCAGGTCAATCTGAAAATATCAGACAAAGTATTTTAAATCCGCTGTCAAAAATAGCCGCTGAGAAAGGTAGCCATATTCTTACAGGCTTGCTGGTGTCGGATAAAGCCAACCGCAAATTTCACAATAGCATGATGATGCTCGGAGGCAACTTGGACGAAAATGAAGCTGTCTATCACAAGCGTCATCTGGTTTTGTTTGGCGAATACTACCCAATGCGCTGGTTACTGGATCTGATGAGCCATTTAATCAACATTCCATATTCTGATCTTCAGCCAGGCCCTTACGAACAGCCATTAATGAAGGTGAAGGGTTTGTTTCTAGGTGTTTCTATTTGTTTTGAAGACGCCTTTAGCCGCGACATTATGCTATCGATCCCTCAGGCTAATCTATTGGTGAATGCCAGTAACGACGCTTGGTTTGGTGACTCACTGGCGCCGCATCAGCATTTACAGATGGCACAAATGAGATCGCTCGAAACGGGCAGGGCGATGGTACGATCAACTAACACTGGTGTCAGTGCATTTATCGATTTCAAGGGACGAATCATCCAGCAGACGGAGCAATTCAAAACGCTATCAATAACTCAAACAATCAATGGCCGAACTGGCATTACACCCTTCTATTATTTTGCTAAAGTACAGCACTGGATTGCGGGTTTGATTTTAATCATTTTGTCGATCGGTTGGTTTTACACGCGCCGTGAAAAAACCGCCATATAGGTTTAAGTTAGCGGTGCAGTCAGGTATTCTACCTGCCGCATATATAAAGAAAATACTCTAAAAGCACTCAACGAAAAGACCATTTATGGACCAGCAATACGACCCCAAGTTACTCGAAGCCCAAGCTCAAAAATTCTGGTCTGATGAAAGTCAGTTCGAAGTACGTGAAGATCCCAACAAAGAAAGCTATTACTGCCTGTCGATGTTTCCCTACCCGAGCGGAAAGCTCCACATGGGGCACGTACGCAATTACACTATAGGCGACGTCATCTCTCGCTATCAGCGCATGTTAGGGAAAAACGTATTGCAACCCATGGGCTGGGATGCGTTTGGATTACCCGCAGAAAACGCGGCGATCAAAAATAAAGTGCCGCCCGCAAAGTGGACCTACGAAAACATCGATTACATGCGTCGCCAGTTAAAGCTGCTCGGATTTGGTTACGACTGGAGCCGCGAGCTTGCCACCTGCAAACCCGACTATTACCGTTGGGAGCAATGGTTTTTCACACGGTTAATGGAAAAAGGCATCGCCTATAAAAAAACAGCACCGGTCAATTGGTGTCCGCACGACCAAACCGTACTTGCCAATGAGCAGGTAGTCGATGGCTGTTGCTGGCGTTGTGATTCACCGGTAGAGCGACGAGAATTATCCCAATGGTTTTTAAAAATTACCGATTACGCCGACCAGCTTTTAGATGACCTGGATACGGTTGATTGGCCAGAGCAAGTCAAGACGATGCAGCGCAACTGGATTGGTCGATCCGAAGGCATGGAAATTGAATTTGAGGTGCCAGGTTACGATGCGTTAAGCGTTTACACCACGCGACCCGATACGCTATACGGCTCGACCTTTATGGCGATCGCAGCGGAACATCCGCTCGCGTTGAAATCCGCCGAGACGAACCCCGCTATTGCTGCGTTTATCAAAGAATGCAAAACCACCAATACGGCGGAAGCCGCGCTCGAAAAAATGGAAAAGCTTGGTATTGCTTTGGATATCGATGCGCTTAACCCTGTCAATGGTGAGCCAATGCCGATATGGATCGCCAACTTTGTACTCATGGGTTATGGCACGGGTGCCATCATGTCTGTTCCCGCGCACGATCAGCGCGACTGGGAATTTGCTCGAAAATATAATATCGAAATCAAACAAGTCATAGCACCTATCGATGAAACAGAAGTCGACCTTCAAAACGAATCATTTGTCACCAAAGAAGGTGTTTGCTGCAATTCGGGCGAATTAGACGGGCTCGATTTTAAATCCGCATTTGACAAAATTGCCGATCAGCTCGAGCAGCAAAATAAAGGAAAACGTCAGATCAACTTTCGTTTACGTGACTGGGGCGTCTCACGCCAACGTTACTGGGGCACGCCAATTCCAATTATTAACTGTGATGATTGTGGTGCCGTGCCAGTACCGCAGAAAGATCTACCTGTCGTGTTACCGGAAGATATCGAATTCCAGGGCATTGGCTCACCGATCAAAACAATGGATTCCTTCAAGAAAACAACTTGCCCAAGCTGCGGTAAGCCAGCCGAGCGCGAAACCGATACCTTCGATACCTTTATGGAGTCGTCCTGGTATTACAGCCGCTATGCCTGTCCCGGCCAAGATCAAACTATGCTCGATACACGTGCAGATTATTGGGCGCCGGTCGACTATTATATCGGCGGAATAGAGCACGCTATCCTGCATTTGTTATACGCTCGTTTTTACCACAAGCTAATGCGCGACGAGGGATTGATTAACTCAGACGAGCCTTTCAAGAAACTACTGACACAGGGTATGGTACTGAAAGATGGCAGTAAAATGTCTAAGTCGAAAGGTAATACGGTTGACCCTCAGGCATTGATAGACCGGTTTGGCGCAGACACAGTGCGCCTATTTATCATGTTCGCCGCACCGCCGGAGCAATCTTTAGAGTGGGCTGATGCGGGTGTGGAAGGCGCGCACCGATTTCTAAAACGCCTTTGGGCTGCCATTCACGAGCACACTGAACAAAAACTAGAACCGACTCAAACTAATAGTCGTGCTGACTTGAACGAAGCGCAGAAAGCCATGCGTTATAAGTTACACGAAACGATCAAAAAGGTCAGCGATGACTACGGTCGTCGATTGACGTTTAATACCGCAATCGCAGCGAATATGGAGCTACTCAATACGGTTGTAAAATTTAATGATGGCTCGTCAAGAGGCCACGGCATTAGGCAGGAAGTTTTCGATAATATGGCGCTAATGCTTGCACCAATTATTCCACACCTATGTCATCAACTATGGCAAGAGCTAGGTCATGAGGACGTCATTCTCGATGCAGCTTGGCCGCAGGTGGATGAGAGTGCACTAGTGCAGGACAGTATCGAAATGGTGATTCAGGTGAATGGTAAACTGCGCGCAAAAATTCAAGTCAGTGCCAATACCGATAAAGCCAGCTGCGAAACAATGGCCATCGGCAATGAGCAAGTTAAAAAATTCATTGGCGATCAAGCTATCAGAAAAGTGATCGTTGTGCCGAATAAGTTAGTCAATATAGTGATATGACAAAGCTAACGACTCAAGTCTAGACATGAAACGATTTCAATTCATTGCAGTACTCACGTTAGCAGGTTTCATGACTGCCTGTGGGTTTCAGTTGCGCGGTGTATCGAACTTACCCTTAGAGTTGACTCAATTACAATTGATAGATGACGGCCTTAATGCTGATCAGATTAGGCAGTTGAGCGATATGCTTGTCAATGTGGGTGCAAAGTTGCAAAGCAGTGACGTCAATGATCCAGTGCAACTTAAGGTTAAAATAACCAGTTTGGCGGAACGCAACCTCGCCGATAGCGGTGGCACCGGTAAGACAATCGTACAAATTTCGAAACGGCTCAGTTATAGCGTGAAGAAAACGTTGGATGTCATGTCATCACAGATAAAAGTGATAGAGCGTCAGATAAATATAGAGCAAGACAGTAATAATTTGCTGGGAACTGGATCTGAAAAAGAAACC
>JBLILW010000128.1:0-7317 GCA_047638435.1 Urechidicola sp. | reverse complement strand
CTGATTTTGGCTTGCCTGGTTGGGTTGGAGATGTTGCCGTGACTTTACAAGTTGAAGGTGTTCGTCAATTAAAATAAAGAAAAAACATGACGATATAAATAGGAGAGTGTTTCCACGAAGCACCCTCCATTGTAAATGCTAATATTAGCTTGTTGATTAATTTTCCCCACGGAAAAACTGTTACCTCCGAAAATAAAGTAATAATAGTTGTTGACGGCTCGCTATCAATGCATATAATCTAATTAGCTTGAAAGCTCGTCTAATATTTATGCACACCGTCTCGATGTTCCGCCTTTTTAGTACCTCGTTTTGTATCACATAAGTCATAGCAACTATTCCAGCCGAAAAACAGCCTCGTCAAACAGGTTTCATTTTATTTAAAATATACACAATATAAACAGGTATTAATTATGTCTACTACAACTGGTACAGTTAAGTGGTTCAACGAATCTAAAGGTTTTGGTTTCATCGAGCAAGAGTCTGGTCCAGACGTCTTCGCACATTTCAGTGCTATCTCTGGTTCAGGTTTCAAAACTTTGGCTGAAGGTCAAAAAGTTGAATTTACAGTGACTCAAGGACAAAAAGGTCCTCAAGCAGAGAACATTGTAGCTCTATAAGCTATTGATTTTCGATGTGACACTCCGAGCTTTATTAGTTTAGGAAAGTTGTCATTGTTGAGTTTCTATTTTTGATAGATGACTCATTAAGAAAGCAGAACTGCTACAGTTCTGCTTTTTTTATGGGCCAAAGAAAATGACCTATAGAAAAGTCTGCCATCTATATTTCTTTAAAGGGAGTGGAATTTAAAGCAATGAGTCCAGCATCAGTAGGTCGCACCGAGAAGGCTCATGGCAATCGGGAAGACTGGAATAACCTCAAGGAAATGTTTCCTTTCGTCTGGTCGTATAAAGGGCGGGTGATACTGGCGTTGGCTTGTCTGGTTGTATCCAAGCTTGCGATGGTAGGAATACCAATCGTACTAAAGTATATTGTCGATGCACTCGATACTGACAAGGGTCAAATAGCAATTTTACCCATCATTTTCCTCAGTCTATATGGCGTTTTGCGCTTTCTTAATTCGGGCTTCAATGAGTTACGAGATGCGGTGTTCGCGCGCGTTCGATATCACGCTATGAATAGCCTGTCCGTCACGACGTTAACGCATCTCCATAATTTATCGCTACGTTATCACCTCGGCAGGAATACTGGTGCGGTTTCACGAGACATGGTGCGTGGTGCACAAAGCATTAGTTCTATCCTGAATTATTTAGTTTTCAATATTATTCCTACCGCAGCTGAATTTGTGCTCGTATCGAGCATCTTATTTAGTCAATATAGTTATGAATTTGCCATAGTCACTTTTGTAACAGTCCTACTCTATGTTGGCTTTACGCTATTGGTCACAGAGTGGCGGATGCACTTTCGACACCAAATGAATGCACTCGATTCGAGTGCCAATGGCCGGGCTATGGATAGCTTGATGAATTATGAAACCGTCAAATACTTTAACAATGATAGTCATGAGATAAAGCGTTATAGCAAAACGATGCGTGAGTGGGAAGATGCCGCGGTCAATAGCCAGAACACGATGTCGATGCTTAACTTTGGTCAGGCAGCAATTATCGCTATAGGAGTTACAGGCATTATGTTTCTGGCGGCACAAGGCGTCCAGAACGATGAGCTCACCCTGGGTGATTTAGTATTAATCAACACCATGATGTTGCAGTTATTTTTACCACTTAGTTTTTTAGGCATTATTTACCGATCGCTCAAATATGCCTTGGCCGATATGGATATGGTCATAAAACTGTTGCAAAAGCCGATTGAGATAACAGACGACGCCAATGCTAAGCCACTGGTATTGAGTCATGCTAGTGTTGAGTTCAAGCAAGTGAACTTTCATTATGATGACAACAGGCAGATACTTAAAAACGTTAATTTCAAAGTGGAAGATGGCAAGAAGCTGGCTATTGTTGGTCCTTCTGGTGCCGGTAAGTCAACCATCGCTCGTTTGCTGTTTCGCTTTTACGATATTCAGCAAGGCGATATATTGTTGAATGGCCAGAATATTGCCAAAGTGACACAAGAAAGCCTAAGGCAATCGATCGGTATCGTACCGCAGGACACGGTGCTGTTTAACGATAGCATTCTTTATAATATTCGATATGCCAAACCAGATGCTACAGAGCAAGAAGTAATGGAGGCCGCGCGGCTCGCCGACGTACATGACTTCATCGAATCACTACCCGAGGGTTATTCAACCGTGGTAGGTGAGCGTGGTTTGAAGTTATCTGGCGGTGAAAAACAGCGTGTGGCCATCGCTCGCGTCTTACTCAAAAATCCAGCGATATTAGTGTTTGATGAAGCAACCTCAAGCCTTGATAGCCAGTCAGAAAAAAATATTCTATCTGCGCTGTATAAAATTTCCCGCAATAAAACCACGATAGTTATTGCTCATAGATTATCAACCATTGTGGATGCTGATAATATTTTGGTGTTAGACAAAGGCGAAGTAAAAGAGCAGGGCAATCATCAAAAATTACTCGAGAAACAGGGGATTTATGCCAACCTATGGACGATTCAACAGCGCAAAACCAATTCAGAACAAGTTGACGTAAATCATGCCACTGATTGACACTGGCAGTTGTGGTAGCAGTGAACCCTTCGCTTTACGCGTGATTGGTGATGATATGTCACCTGAATTTGAGGATGGCCATATCATTATCGTTGACCCTGGTGGCCAGCCAAAGACAGGCTGTTTCGTGGTCGCTAGAGTTGGGGTTGAAGGTGAAGGTGACGTTTTATTGCGGCAATTAATAATTGAGGATGATGACTATCGACTGCGATCATCGAAAGCAGGTAATGTTGATATCGTCTTTAAGCGTGCTCACTGTGATCTGCTGGGTGTCGTCAGCCAGCGTGCTGGAAAACGACGTAAGCACCATAAACGCTATGATTAGTGATCTTGGCCATCATTTTTTGCATGAGAAATTTCTTTCTGCCCAGTCAAAACTATCGCGTTGCTCACCAGTTGATGCAGGCTCAAAATCATATCCATGCTCATGCCGTACACAGGTAGTATCTTGCTAAATTGAGATTTACAGATAGCACAAATAGCGGCCATATGAGTAACCCCTTGCTCTTCCACAACAATATTTAAAGCGGTCATTCTAGGCAGCGCACCTTTGACTCTAACTTCCAATAAATCATCGGTGAGTAGTCCACCGCCACCGCCGCAACAAAATGTTGACTCATGAATAGTGTCCTTAGCCATATCGACGTAGTAACGACAAGTGGCTCGAATGATGTCTCGTGGGATTGAAAACTGACCGCCTGATATCCCGCCCATATTAGATGCACGTGCGACGTTACAGGAGTCGTGAAAGGTAACGGTCTTATCATCGTTTTGAGATGGGTCGAGGGTTAGTTGATTACGCTGAATTAAGTCATGGGTGAATTCGCAAATATGTTGCGGCATTGGGAAGTTTGGATCGAGGAAGTCGAATGGTCCTGCTAACGTCTCAAGGTAATTGTAAGCCACTCGCCAGGCATGCCCACACTCACCAAAAATGATGCGTTTAACACCTAAATCAATGGCTGCTTCACGAATGCGTAATGCTATTTTTCGCATGCTCTCGTCGTTACCGATGAATAGACCAAAATTGGCTGCCTCAGAAGCTCTGGTGCTGAAGGTCCAGCTAATCCCTGATTCGTGTAACACCTTGGCATAACCAATTAGGCCATCAACATGCGGCTCAGCAAAAAAATCAGCGGAGGGTGTGACCAACAAGATATCGGCACCCACCTGATCGAGAGGTAACTTAACAAATACGCCGGTCTCTTCCTGAATATCTTCTTCCAGGCCCTCCAGGGTGTCGCGCAAGGCTGCCTCTGGTAACCCTAAGTTATTGCCAACCTCGTAAACCTTTCCGATAACCTCATTGCTATATTTTTGTCCGACACCAATTTCAGACATAATGTTTCTGGCTGCCATCGTAATTTCGGCGGTATCAATACCGTAAGGGCAATACACAGCGCAGCGCCTGCATTCAGAGCATTGATGGTAATAGTTGTACCAATCATTGAGTACAGATTGATTCATTTCCTGACCACCAATTAGCCAGTCGAGTCCAAGCTTACTAAGGAATCGACCGGCAGGCGTATGATATTTTCGATAAACATTACGAAATAAATCCTGTCGTGCGACAGGCATATTTTTAGGATCAGCCGAACCTAAATAGTAATGACATTTATCGGTGCAGGCGCCGCATTTGACGCATGAATCTAGAAATACCCTAAGCCCTCGTGATTGCTTAACGGCTTGCCCCATAGCGTCAACTGCTTTTTGCTGCCAGTTATCGACAAGCTCACCCGGGAACCCCAGAGCTTGCTGATGATTTGACTTCGCCTTGAATGGCCCGGGTAATTGCATTGCACCAGGCTGAATTTTGGGTGTTTCTACCTTTTTGAACAATTGAGGTACGGTGTATTCGCGACTAGTCATTCAGGTTATTACGCGTATTAGATGATGGGTGTTTCTTCTGCCTAGCGTTGTCAGCCTGATTGAGAGTAGGGCTAAAGAACACACCTGGCGCATGGAGTAATTTGCTAAACGGGAATATCAAAATCAAAATTACCACTAAAATCAAATGTAAATAAAGCAACAAATGATCGGGTAATGGGTTAATTGTAAGTCGAAGTAAACCAGTAAAATATTGTTGTACTGCGAATACATTGGGGGGTGAGACGAGCAGCATCAATAAACCGGTTGATGCAATCGCAATCAAAAGGAATAACATTAAGAAGTCGGAGGGTGACGATATATATCTGACGCGATCAACCACAAATCGTCTCAATAAAAGCCCGCCAAGGCTAACTAGTAGTGGATAAGCTGCGAGCTGACTGTAGGGCTGTAATTGATAAATCCATATTGGTGGTTGTTGCTGAAAATAAACAAGATGTTGCAACATGATTAATACTAAAGAAGCATGAAAGACCCAGCCGAATAACCAAATCCATTTATTCGCTTTAAACAAACTTTTAAACAGAAATACTTCGGCCATCATGCGTAGCACCACACCAAGAATAGTGGATGGAGCCGGTGTTATGGGAATTCTAAATGGGGTTGGCGTTGACCAGTATTGGAAAACTTTATGTCCAACACCTAAAGTCATGACCGACGCAGCAAAGTAAAAAGCAATAGCGAAAAAAACAGTCACTTAACAACAACGCTTAGGTAATGATATGGCATCAATTCTAAATGGTTCTTTATGATAAGTAGTTATATACAGCCAGTTGGCTTCGGTAATCCTGCATATTTACAGGCTTGTTTGGCTGGGCCATAGGGGAATAGTTGATATAGATATTTGCTATTACCTTTATCGCTACCAAGTCGCTTGCCAATGGCTTTGGTGAGTATGCGGACAGCGGGTGCAATTTGATATTCTTCGTAATACTCACGAAGAAAATGAATCACTTCCCAATGCGCCTCTTCAAGTTCTGCGCCATCTTTAACTGCCAGCGCTTGGGCAACATCAACCGTCCAATCACTTAAATCGATGAGATATCCTTCTTCATCGGTTTCATAGATAACGCACTTTACATCCAATGACATGAAATTTCTTACTCTGTTGTGACTTTAATAAAATAAACTAAAAAATTAAATCCAGCCTGTATAGCCTGGCATTAATCACTAGAACATCATAACCAGGATTGAACCGTGGTATTTGAGGCGGCTAAATCAACAAATCCAGCGTAGTCGACGATACCAATTTGATGAATTAATCGTGCGGATGGTAGTCCCCTTGCTTGCAGGTCTTCATTCAATGCGTAAACCTTAACACCAGACGCTACAGCCTCTAAAATTTGCTTAGAAATACTCGTGTTTTGTAATGCTCCAACGACGGCATCTTCAATTAACAATACACTAGAGTTCTGCTGGCATAAAGACAGGCAGGTCTCGAGTGAATTTCGTTCAAAAGGAGATTTATTAACTGTATGTAAGGTCGGCATGGTGTGTTTTCAATCGTCGGTAGCAATTCAGTGTTTCTTAATGAAAAATTCTAATCACTAGCTCTAGGGTGATGATTGCTTTGACTCAATCAGATTAAAAGTTAAGCAAAATATCAGCAGCTTCAATAATATCCCCTAATTCGCTTCGGGTGACTACTTTGATCGATGATCGTTCTACGCCATCAGTCGTTTCATGGGTTAATGGTTGCAGGTCGTTGGGATCTAATCCGCGCAAATTAAGCGATTCGTGATCAACGAAAATCTGTTCAACATCATAATCGCCGAGTGCGCCAAAGGTTTTCGAAAAGTTCTTCATACCAATACCAGCGGGATTCTGATTCCGGGTCAACTGATAGACCCCGTCATCCATAAATATCAGTTTAACCTGTTGCTCAAACGCGCCGGCGATTAACACAACTTCTAATGCCTCGAGTGCGTAGACAGTGCCATAGGGCGCTTTGCGATTAATAAAAACAAAAGATTTAGAGATAGACATCAATTCCCATGAATATTTACCAAAAATTCGGACCAAAAACTAATCGCCAAATACGAGCAGTCTATCAGAAACAACGGCGGCCTCAATCAATTGGCCAAGCCCAGAGATAGTGAAATTGGGGGCGATATTCGCAGCAGGTTTACCATGACGAGCGGCCTCTTTTTGATCGAGAATACCACGTCGTTGAGCCGCTGCCACGCAGACCACCATATCGAGCGAATGCTGCTCAGCTAGTGTTGACCACAGTTGTTGAATATTTCGATCGTCACGCGGTGGTGTGCTAAACATTGAACTGTTATTCACACCATCGTGATAAAAAAATATGCGATGTATCAAATGGCCCGCTTTTAAAGCCGCACGAGTAAATTGGTAAGCAGTATCAGAGGCCTGATGGGTGTAAGGCCCAGTATTAATCTGAATAGTGAACTTCATGCGGTAACGATAACCTTAAAAAGTTGAGTATAGCCTGAGCGGCGCATCGAGCGAACCTAAATTCCAATAGTCCATAGACAATATTGCACACCAGATGGCATATTCCGTTATAATTTTCTTAAAATCTTTTGAAACGTTTATGGAGATAGAATTATGGCGGCCGACGAATATCGTAACAAAGCACTCAAATATCACTTATATCCAACCCCAGGTAAGCTTCAAATAGAAGCAACGACTCCCCTCACAACGCAACAAGATTTGGCGCTGGCCTATTCGCCAGGTGTCGCTTTTCCCTGTGAGGAAATTGCTGCAGACCCAATGGCCGCGCGTTTGTATACTGCCAAAGCAAATTTGGTTGGAGTGATCACTAACGGTAC
>JBLILW010000127.1:0-7339 GCA_047638435.1 Urechidicola sp. | reverse complement strand
TATTTGAATGGTCATGAGTTCCTCTGTTGAAATCATGATGCTCCTCACTATGGAAAAGCATCAGTGTGAGTTGTGTGGCTCACTTTTCAACCGTTGGGGTGGCTCAGTTTTGCATTGTTGGTAACAAAAATGAGGGAACTCTGAACAAGAACTGTGATTTATTGGTGGGTGATGTGAGGGACATTAGTTTGATCCGCCAATGCATGACGGGAATGGATGGATGCTTTCACTTGTCGACTGTGGCTCCAGCAAAAAAGTTCATGGGTGATTCTATTAGCATGCATCAAATTAATTTGAATGGCTCTATCAATATTCTGAATGCAGCATGCGGCGAAAACACACCAGCAGTTTATGCTTCTTCCTCGGCTGTTTACGGTGACAATGCGGAGCCACTCTTGAGGGAGTAAGATAGGATTCGTCCTTTGAAGGCCTATGGATCCCAGAGCAGTCTTCAGCACTGCCTCATTACGGTGTCGTATCAGTGTTCATAGATCGTCTGCTCCGAGGTAAAGCAGTGTACACTTATGGAGATGGGAAACAGATACGGGACTTTATCTACGTGTGAGACTCAGTACGTTTTCTACGCAAGGCCATGGAGAAAGTTGGAAGTGTTCCGACTATTTATAACGTTTGTTCTGGTGAATCAGTATCCATTAATCAGTTGGCCAAGTCTGCCATGTCAATTCTCAACGACAATTTGCCCATCATACATCAGCCATGCCGTAAACGTGATACTCGAGGATTCGTAGGTGATCCTTCAATGGTTGGGCAGTATCTGCAAGTGTCGACGCGCTACCGCTTGGCTGAAGGGCTATACAAATACATATAGCATGAGCAGGGGTTTAATCAGATTATTAATCATTTTGACAATGCAGACTCAGATGCCTTCCCAGGCTTGTTTCTTACGGTAAATGGTTGAAGGGCTGACGTCGAGTAACCCAGCAGCTTTTGGAATATTGCCGTCACACAGCTCTATAGCCCGTTCTATGGTTTCTCTCTCCACTGTCGCTAATGGACGAATAGGTTGTTCTGTAACAGGTTGATTTTTTGATTGCGATTGACTAGTTGTAAGCAGGGGTAGTACTTGCTCACCCAATGCCTGGTCCAGAGGTGAAGGTAGATGACTGCTTTGAACCTGTTCTTGGTTATGTAAAACAACGATGTTTCGAATAACATTTTGCAATTGGCGTACGTTTCCAGGCCAGTTATAACGCCGCAAAATAACCTCTACTTCTGGGCTAAAGCAGCGGAAAAGCTTTCCTTCTTCTTCTGCATAATTGAGTAAAAAATGTTTGCCGATTGCCATGATATCATCACCACGCTCGTTTAGTGCTGGCATTTTAATTGGGACGACGTGCAATCGGTAATATAGATCCTCCCGCAGGCTACCTTCCGCAACGGCTTTTAACGGGTCCTGGTTAGTGGCGCTAATGAAGCGCACATCAACTTGTATCTCGGTATTGCTACCTACCTTGTTAAAACGCCCGGTTTGAATAAATCGCAACAGTTTTGTTTGAAGATTCATGTCCATTTCACCAATTTCATCGAGAAAAAGTGTTCCTCCATCAGCCTTCAAGGCTGCGCCCTGGCGATCAGTGGCAGCTCCGGTGAAAGCGCCTTTCTTATGACCGAATATTTCGCTCTCCATCAAATCCCTGGGGATGGCTCCACAGTTAAGGGAAACGATAGGTTTATCAGCGCGGTTACTCTGATTATGGATGGCAACAGCACAGACTTCTTTTCCAGTACCGCTTTCTCCGGTAATAAAGACCGATGCCTTGCTCGGCGCGGCTGCATCAATAATACGATAAACAGCTTGCATGGGCAGGCTGGAACCAATAAAACCGTTATAGGAATTACGTTCAAAAGAACTTTGGTAGTCATCTACTAGATTCTGTAATCGTCTTTTCTCAATCAAGTTCTTGACCGAGGTGCGAAGTCGGTCTGCAGTAACGGGTTTTTCTAGGAAGTCCTCCGCTCCATGGCGCATAACTTCTACCGCCACATCCACCGAGCCGTGCCCAGTGATGATAATCACTGCACTGGGGAATTGTTGCTTACGTACCCACTTCAGCACTTCCAGTCCATCTTCATCTGGTAGCTTTAAATCGAGCAAAATCAGGTCAGGTGGCCTTTTTTCAATTGCAGCTCTGGCACCTGCAGCTGTTGTCGCAAGGCTCGTGTGGATCGGCTCTGATGCTAGGTATTCTATGAATAATCTGGCCTGAGGGGCAGAATCTTCTACTATAAGAACATGTGGTGTATCGCTCATATTGGATTCTTTATTACTGAGTTCAAATGAGACAGTTTACTCAACTAATGACTAATTTGGTAATCACAAATTTTTAGTTTAGTTTTTCATAGGCGCGACTTGCGAATATCGTTTTGAGGTGAAACGCAAATTGCAATGCAATCTGAAAAATATAGCCTCTATTCAGGTTAAAACTTGGTCAAACAATGCTGGCATGGTAGTTGCTTTTACTTAATGTAAACCTAACAGAGCGTCGAAATCTATTAGTTATTCTGTTAGAAATCTACTTAGGAGAAACGACTTGAATAACAATTCATCTATTAAGGGTGTAATCACAACTCAAGTTTACTCAGTTCTAGAAAAAGCAAACTTAGACCGCTTTCTCCGCATAGATATAGAGGGTTGCTGTTCATGAAAGCGTTTTCACGACGTTAGGTTAACCTATTAAAGCACGGTATTGATTCGTCGATATAGTGAAAAGTCGACAAGTATAGATATAGAAATATTTATTAATTCAGGAGATCTTTTATGAGTATTGTTCAATTAGTTGAAAGCGATACAGCTTTCAAGATACGCCAGCGCAGTGATGCTGAGACTATTGAAATACCGAAGGAATTTACAGTTGTAGAGGCAGTTCCGTTTCGAAACAAATTCAATTCGGTTTGTGAGAGAAGTTTTCCGGCCCGTCCACTCAAAGTGAGCTTGGATTTCTCTAAAACATGCTTTATGGATAGCAGTGGAATTGGTGCGCTGGTCAGTATGGTAAAGATGGCAAAAAGTGCCAATATTTTGCTGGCTATCTGTGGGCTGACTCCACAGGTGGAAGCGGTTTTAACTATGACTGGACTGGATCGGGTGCTCATTATAGAGTCTGAAGTAACCTCTGATGCTTTATCTGTGAATGATAAATCATCCCTACTACCAGTTACCCATGCATCCGTTCGATCTCGCATCAAGCGAGTGATCGATGTGTTGGGCGCATTGGTAGGTTTGACGCTCACTGGGCTGCTGATTATTCCCATTGCGATTGCGATTCGAAACGATGGGCCTGGCTCATTTTTTTTCTGTCAAACGCGTCGTGGATGGATGGGGCGAGAGTTCAAATTGTGGAAATTTCGCTCCATGGTACCTGACGCCGAAGCACGCAAGCACGAAGTTACAAATGAAGCTCATGGCGCTATTTTTAAGGCAAAAAATGATCCAAGAATTACTAAGGTTGGACATTTTTTGAGGCGAACCAGTCTCGATGAATTGCCCCAGTTCTGGAATGTACTGCTAGGCTCTATGAGTTTAGTGGGGACACGGCCACCCACAGCAAGTGAGGTTGATCAGTATGATGTACCAGAGTGGCGCCGTCTAGATGTCAAGCCCGGCATTACCGGTGAGTGGCAGGTGCATGGACGATCTTCGGTCAAGGATTTCGAAGATATTATCCGTTTAGATCTGAGATACCAGAGAAACTGGAGCTTGCTATATGATCTTAAACTAATGTTTAAAACAGTGGCTGTGATTTTCAGTAAAGATAACGGAGCGATGTAGAATTTAGAGCTCCTTTCTTAGTCTTGGCTTGAATATAAACAATGGGTTCTTAAGAAAGGTCCCCATTTTGTTTACAACTATTTATTAAAGATTTCCTTCCGTGGATTTAATTAAAGATTTGAGGTTGAGTCTACGTTGCTCACCTCGAATTCCAACAATGCAATATGAACTAACACAGACCAGCACAATTCCACTGCCAACAATTGTCAATACACTGGGTTGTTCACCAACACCAATCCACACCCAGATAGGCCCAAGTATTGATTCAGTTAACGCAAATAATGCAACCTCTGAAGCCATAATGTACCGAGTCGCAATGGTAAAACACAAAAAACCGATACCAAGCTGAACAAACCCAAGTAATAGTGAGATCACCAAGTCATGTTGAGAAATATTAAAATCGTCAGCGACTAAAAAAGCAATACCCGCCATAACCAGACCGCTTAAACAGGTCGCTGGTAACATATCAACTTGACGGCGACTTCGAATGATCATTAAAAAAGTGACAAAGGATGCGACCACCAGCAGTGCAACAACATTACCCAACCAACGTCCTTCGAGCAAGCCATCAGCGAACATAAAGCCTATGCCTATTAAGGATATTAACATGGCTATAATGCCAAATTTGGACGTTCGTTCTTTTAAGATTATCCAGCCTACTAATGCAGTAGCAAGTGGCGCAGATCCGATGATAAATACAGCATTTGCGACTGTGGTTAATAAAATTGCATAGACATAACAGATCGAGCCTAAACCAAGGATTATTGCAGCCCATACACCTAGACGACCAATGGCACGAAAAGCATCAATAGTACCTAATCGATATTTTAATAGAAGGATAAAAAACAACATTGAGGAGAATGCGAGGCCACGGTAAAATAAAATTTGCCAGCCACTAGCAGATTCGATATTACGCAGCAAAATACCAGATAAGCTTAGGAACACGCCGCCGATAATGACTAGAGTTACGCCGTAGGTATATTTACGTTCCAATTTTTAATTGCGTTAAAAAAGAGGCTTAGTTTTCCATACAGATTACGAAATAACAAGTGACTATTGACTTGGAATCGATTGATATCTACTCCCTGCCATTATCCTTGGTGATGCTTTCATTAACGCCAAGTATAGTAAAACGGATAAGGCAACTACAAGAATGGGTATGCGATATATAAAAAACGGTTGTGCCAGTGAACCAATATCAATTGATCTCATGTTTGACGCATTCCTTATTTTGGGCGTGAAACTCGTCTATGCCCACTAACTGCTTGGAAACCTAGTAAAACGCCTCTATACCCTAATGTGAATGATACATATTAAACAGGTCTTCAACGGGGTAATATTTCGGTTTTCTTAAAATATTAAGTTGTGTTTGCTTTTCGTTACTGCGTGAGACTAACTCAAAGTGTTGCCTTAAATTGTTATAAAAAGCTCATTAAGCTTTGCGGATAGAGAGTATTAACTGAGGAATACGACACCCTGATTGATTAATGGGCGAGGTAAATTCACCTTTGAACCATGAAACATCAAATAGACATGTCCTTTCTGGTTGGGTCGATTTTGAAGTCGGAGAATTTACCTGTGGAGGGTGTGAAATACCGTATTATCCTTCTACTTTGGGCCGCTAAATGTGGAGAAGGCAACGAGTAATGACTGGAGTAAAGAAAAATTCAGGGTCTTGCTCTGATCTCAAAGCTCGTAATAGTTATGCCGCAGACTTAAATTTTCTTTAAAAACCAGCAGGAAGATAAAGAGCACAACCAGAAGAGTATTGACGTTCTTCAAATTTTTTGTCATTGCGCATCATAATTACTGTTGTGACGGTACTAATAATCTTTTACCAAAACTGAATAAATGAATCCTCAGAGTGGAAGGCTTTAACCATCTGGCTGTCTGCGGTGTGACCTGCTTTTCTAGCCTAAACATGCCAGTCATTACAGGTGTTCACAAACAGAATGGGCTGATTCTATTGACTTAGAGTTAACCGGTTGCGGAATGCCATTGGTTTTACTCCGGAAGGGAAGATGGCTATAACTTTTTTATCCTGCATGGGTATCCTCAATTTCTTGCATCAGATTTGAAAGAGCTAGTGCAACATTCTTTTCTTCATATATGGGGGTTATTTGCTTCAGCTGCTCTTGTAATCTGCATTTGTTATTGTTGTCCTGTAACAGATTGATAAGATTTGTTAAGGCATTTTCGTATTGTTTAATGTCCGGTGCAATTAGGCTGGTGTGTGTATTGTTAGGTAGAACTTCTCGGACGGCACCACAATCAATAACCAACGGAATGGCGCCACAAAATATAGCTTCTATTAGCACGAGGCCTAGTGATTCACCTTCACGGAATGATGGAAATAAAAATATATCTGTTTTTCTAAACTCTGCGGCAATTTCAGCCTGGCTCGATGCATCAATAATACGGCACTTATCTTGTTCAATATAGAGCGCCAAAGCTTCCTTTACATCAGCTTGCTCCGGACCAGAGCCGATTAAAGTGGCTTCTATTTGGGGCGCGCCTTTTTTAGTTAGAAGTTGCTGAATTATTAACGCCACTTCTTTAGCACCTTTGCCTGGTATCATTCGACTTACAAATAAGCAGCGAACGCTGTTCTTATTGTTTTGTTGATTTGCTTGAGGAGGAAAAAAAGTACGGGTATTTACACCACCGGATGGACTTACAAACAAGCTTTTTTCAGGAATGCCAAATTTCTTCTGCAATCGTTGGGCAAAAAGTTGCGAGGGTGAGATAAATTTAATCGCGAAGGCATTGGCTATTTGACAGATCTTTCGCTTGAAAAATACGCGAGTGATCGATTCATTAATTCCTGAAAATGCATCAGAGCCATGGTAGTGTAATACAATTTTTGCATTCCTATTAAAAACTAAACTTAGCAAAACCGGTAAAACAGAATGGGAGATATAGTGAACATAAACAATACCATTAAAAGACAGCAGATGTATAAAAGTAGCGGCATAAAATTTTAAGTAGCCTAAAAATCCCCTACCATAAAATGGCAATGCAAATACAGTAACATCCCAGCCATTGTCTTCCAGGGTGCGCACGGAATTTTTAACAAAAGTACCAAAATAGGGTCTATCCTTACTTGGGTATAAATTTGAAACGACAATAATATTTTTCACAGATATTCCAGTCCAATTATTGCTAGTGCTGCAGGTTTAATGTACATTTTTATTTCAAAAAAATTTGGAAATGGTCAGAAAAAGAATTAAAAAAGACCTATCTGCTCATATCAATAATTCCGCAAAATTCAACCCAGAACTGGCAAGTTTTAAAATAAAACAAATAAGCGCCAGCATAAAAAAGTGTAAATGCTGCTAATGAACCAACGATTAGAAGGCGACGAAGTACTTTAAGCCTTTCAAATGAATTTTTACAAATTTTCTGCTCTCGCTATTTTGATACGCCATAAAAGACCTTTACTGCCAGAATTTTAAGGTGTTAAAACCAAGGTGCTTTCGAACCTGATAAACACCCAATAAGTTCTGAGATGCGATCGCTATTGCTGTAGCGACAGACGCTCCCAGCAAG
>JBLILW010000126.1:0-7345 GCA_047638435.1 Urechidicola sp. | reverse complement strand
TGTCAGACTTAAGATTAAATTCGATGTCTGCATTATATGACAAATTGATCAAACTCAGTGCATCACTCTTTTATAAATTTTTAGTGGTCTGGTGACAGGCTTCACCTTATCGGTAATCAAAATATGTGCCTAATTGAGTAAAAATAACATCCGTTCAAATCGCACTTCGCAGCCAGAAAATATGTGCCACTTTCCCAAGAAAAACGCCAAGTAAAAAACTAAGTAACAGCTATCATGATTGCGACATAAAGCGGTGGCATAGGCAGTTAACTACCTGAGTTCGAAAACCACAAAAGTATTATTATCAATAGCGAAATAATAAGCAGTGCAAGGCCGTTAATCAATGCGATGACGCTAGGCTGCCTTGACGTGATAGTTGTATTGGAGCCCATTCCCCATCGCCAGCATGCCTAACGCATGTTTTCAATCTGCTGATTCACTGATATAGGCACTGTTCACACCACTCATGCCGAGGGCAATAGACGCTCCTAGACACGAGTTAATTACAACAGCCAACTCTGTCTCTGCACTCAATGTAAAACCAATGATGAACCCCAGTATGGTGAGAGCACCATCAAAACCATTCACTACAAAATATCGACGAGTGATGCTCAGGCTATTAGAAAGACACAGTAGAGAATGGGCCTGATTTACCAACTACATGTCGTTTAATCTTCACGGGACTTATTGTGGACGAGTCCCTCGTCAATGCTATGAAGCGACGCGTCAGTCTGCATCCAACAGGCCCAATCAATGATCAAGTCAAGCCATCATATCGTTTTGTTATATCCACTTTTGCTAGGCACAATGTCTGTGCTTCTAAAGGGCTTCCTCGAACAGTCATTACGCTATGGTTATGCCATTGATAAAATGCCAAGTGGACTATTTGACTAAAAGCTCAGAGGTCGCCCTGGCCGTGTAATTGTTACCACAGACATGTCAATTTTGGCATATCGATGTTTTTTTTGCGCATGGCCTAAAGATTTGGAATGAAACATTCTGTAATTTTCGACATTGACCCGGCACACGACAGCCTGTTTGGCATGTCAACGCGGAGAAACGAGAAAAATGGCTCAATCAGATACTAGCTTTGGGTGAAAAGGAAATTTGATCTGGGGTGCCAAACTCGACACTAGGGGGGAATCAATCGATGGGAAAAGAGTATGGACCCACCAACGTTAGGCAAAAATCATTGCTTACAGGCTTAGCAATGAACTTTATGAAACCCGGTAGGGCAGTAATCTGCACAGAATCTCTCTGGCCGCTGCACCCAAATTTCTGGGGCTATTGTGCTCCACTCTAAGCACCAAAATATTAGCCGGCAGTATCAACAAAAATCTGGTTTTCCATACTACTTAAAACATCCTTTCTTGCTTGCCGACGTATTTGTAACATACCAAAATAAACAGTTCTTAGATGAATCTATCGATTGTTAAAACATTTCTGGTCAGGAACGATATAAATGTGAATACTGGTCGTGTTTAGTTAAAGGTTTTCCTGGCCATGTTTAAATCTATTGGTACCACCTTACTCACGGGATTAATTACTCTATTACCCGTAGTTTTGACGATTTATCTGCTGTATTGGTTAGCAGTTTCTGCTGAACAAATCTTGGGTGGGGCGTTACAGTGGACGATTCCCGGGGCTATTTATTTCCCAGGTCTGGGGACCATCGTGGGACTGGCTATCGTATTTTTGGTTGGTCTGATGATGAAAGCAATTTTTGTGCGACAAATTTTTGCCTTTGGTAAACAAATTATCTACAAGCTTCCATTGGTCAATACCATTTATCGTGTCATGCATGATTTGTTTGACTTCTTTTCGCCAAAGAAAAAGGGCTTCGGTCAGGTCGTAATCGTCAACATCGATGGCATGGAAATGATTGGTTTTATCACTCAGGAAGACTCCAGTCGATTGCCAGAGGCTTTCCAAAAACCAGAGACAGCGTTGGTATATATACCGATGAGTTACATGATCGGTGGCTTTACATTATTGGTTCCGCTCGACAAAATGAGCTCCTGTAAGATGAGTATGGATGAAGCCATGCGATTTGTATTGACTGCAGGTATTACAGGTAAAAAAACCTAACGCCTTAACCCTTTAGATCAAAAAGAAACAGTCAAACAACCTTGACAGGTTTTTATGCTGGTTTTGAGTGCCATCGACATTCGCACAATTTCATTTCGATCCACTCCCGTTGTGATGGTGCTCTGGTGTTTAAAACTCAATTGAAATCCATTCCTCGTATAGGTTTGTTTTTGTTGCGCCATGCGCTTTGTGCAAGGACAAAAAAACGCATGCTACCATTCTTCCTGCAGATCACTAAACCAGCAGTAATAAAACCTCCAGCGTCAATACTACCTCTGTCCGAAGTGAGCTTGATCGACTCCAATCTGAGTTTGATCAAGACTGCTAGAGAAGACCTGTAAAACAGTTTATGTTAGCAGCCAAAATTGACTAACAGAAAACGAGTACAGGGCGCTAATTCACTCATTACTATTCATCGAGCACTTATTGGCTCAATAGGGGGTGAGTAGTTACTCCTCAGTTAAGTAATTTATCCTTAACTAAGCTGTATCAATCAATTCGATCACGTCTGGATACATCACTACCTCTTGACACTTTTGGAAACCACAATCACAACGAAAACTCGGCATATAATGGTAAATGATCCGACATTCCCTGCCAGGGATGACCGCTCAAACAGTCACATTTGATTAATTCCATTCCTCGATAATAAATTCGGTCCAGACCTAAAAAAGGCCTATGTGAAGGGAATGTTTTCGCATGACCACCCCGGCTGTGACGAAAAGCTTCGCGCATGCCTGACTGTTTTTCGAAACGTAAACCTGTACGCCCGCTCCAGTCATTAAAATCACCCGCAACAATAATCGCTTCGTGTTTTGGAATTGCTTTATTGATATATCGGCTAAGAATTTTAATTTGCCGGTTGCGTTCAAAACCAACAAACTCGAAGTGTACGCAAATTAAATGTAAAGGCGGACGATGTTCAGAGCTTCGTATCACCCCATGTAGAAAGCTACGACTCGACCAGGAAAAACGAGACACATTAATATTGTCCCACTTCTCGAAGCTATGCTTGCTTAAAATGGCGTTGCCGTGGTGACCTTTATCGTAAATCGCATTTTTTCCATAGGCATAATGCGGCCACAGTTGATTAGCAAGAAATTCAAACTGAGTCTCCTGGGGCCAACCTGTTACCTTTGTTTGATGTTCAAGTTGTTGGCCATGTATTTCCTGCAAAAAAACCACATCGACTGTCATCGACTGCAACTGTTCGCGTATCTTATGCAATACAAAACCTCGGTTATATCGATTGAAACCCTTGTGAATATTATAGGTTAGAAACTTAAACACTTTATCAGACATTTTTATTTTGCATAAAGGTATCCATAATCCAACACAAATCTACCTTGCATCTAGAGAAACGCTACAACTTTCGAACAGGATCGGCTGACATTCAATGTTTTCTTACCTGACTGACAGCTTTTCGACAGCATCAAACACCACCGTTACTTTATCTAATGGAAAAACCAATATTGGTAGCTGTGAATATTCAAGCATATAATTAGTCGTTCCCCCTAATATTTGTTCGCGGATTCTTGAATTACCACAGGGGCCCATCACAATTAATTCACTCTTTAATGCTTTTGCATACTCGAGCAAAATACTACCAGCGTCAGTGCTACCACCTTCGACCAAGTGTACCGTCGCATTAATACCGTGACGAGTGATGTGCAAAGAGATCCTTTTCAGTTTCATTTGATGATGATACAGAAACCACATCGACTGATTCCACATTCGTCAGCATTGATAATGCAAGCCTCAACGCACGAGCACACTCTTGACTACCATCCCAGCCTAGCATCACTCGTTGGAGTGGCAGACTTAATAGTGACTCCCCCTCGTGTAATACCAATACAGGACAGGAAGCACCCATTAATATGTCCGACGCCATATATACAGGATAGAGTTTAGATCCACTGATGTCACCTCTTGGGATCACCAATAAATCTACGTAGCGGTTGTTGACATGAAAGGTATCTATTAGGTGGTCTTTAATTGAACGAAACTCACCATTAATAACACTCCCGTTCACTTTTTAAGTAAATACCTTTATGGCCTCAGAATTGGTCCCATCATTTTGACAATAATATTTTAAAACTTAAATTTATTCTGCAAAACTAGTGTCGTTAAAACAGAAGCAGCAGATGAGAAGAAAACGTAGAAACCATTCAACGGTCGTTAAAGCCAAAGTTGTAGTTGCAGCCCTTAAGGGAGGTCATACTCAAGCTGCTTTATAATATTGGCTTTGCTCTGCCAGTCGCTATTGTCAACCGATCCGCTGATTCGTTTTAATAGCCAACAAAATGCATATTCACCATCGGTCTCATCGATTGGACTAAATCGATTAAATTCCAGATCAAAATTAAAAACATCAGGCATGCTTCCATTGAAGGCAAAACTATGTAATCGTCCAAAAACAACTCTTGTAATGGGATGGGTATTTCTGAGCTCAACTTTACCAATAGTCGCCCTGCGAATATGTGACAGTATTAGGTGTCTTTCTGTGTCGTATCGCGACAGTAATTTCGCCAGCTAGCTTTCACTGGACATGCGTGGCTCGCAATATATAAACACATCATTTTGCTCATAAAAGACTGCGCCTAAACCATCAGGACTGCCAAGCTTCGAATTGACCTAGATCAATAAATCGGTTGAAAAGATCCTGTATCTATTAGCCTGGCGGATAGTACTTGTATCAGTGCCTTGGAGGGAGTGGGTATTTGTATCAAAATGGACGTCAAAACCACCCGAATAATAAAGAGGTTTATTTAAACCTTACGAATCCATGACTGATCCTAAAAAGTCATGAACACATACTTTGAATTTTGCCATCAGAAACAACAAATCTGTAAGGCAACGCCAGGTTAAATTTACTTAGAATCTATCAGCCTGCCATAGACAAGTAGATGTCATAGAAAGTAATGCCTTATCTGTGTGTTCAAAAAGAGTATGTTGGTGATGAAATGGAGCAAGCCAAAAAGTAATGCAGGGTTTGAAATAAATTTGACAGAGTTTTTTACCAGCTTATTATTTCTCAGATATGAAGCTGTAAAAATCATATTACTGAGGTAGCTAGTTGGTGCTATGCAGCAAAACACACATTGAAACGCCAAAGATTTTGCTATTTGAGAAATACTTGATGGTTAAACTTGAGTGGAGTAGAGGCTAGTTTTCGCTTAGCCTCTACACAACTTACTGGTACTGATAAACTTTCACCATTTCTGGTAATAGCTGATTTCAGAATAAAATGGTGGGCCGTGAGCGATTCGAACGCTCGACACCCTGATTAAAAGTCAGATGCTCTACCAACTGAGCTAACGGCCCTGAAACGAACCGGCATCATACCGATCTTATTAATGATTTCAAGCAAATTCGACGCTTAATGCCCTTCTTTTCTAATTCGGTCTAATCGCTTGCCAGCTAATCTAAATGCTGTCGATTTAGGGAAGCGCTCTCGTAAGTCCTCAAGCAAAAGTTTTGCCAGATCATATTCCATTAATTCGTAGTAGGTATAGCCAATTTTCAGCATTGCATCAGGAATTTTCAGGCTGCGCGGATAGTTTGACAATACTCCCTTAAACTCATTTATTGCTGACTTAAATTCGCGAGTGACGTAATGGGCTTCGCCTAGCCAGTATTGCGCATTACCGGCAAAACTGCTGTCGGGGTGATTTTGCAAAAAGGACCTAAGTTCTGACTTGGCTTTTTGGTAACGCCCTTCTTTAAGCGTATCAAAGGCAGACTGGTAGGCACTTTGCTCTTCACTTGAGGTAACATTGCTCGTGGTGTTTGGAATACTCCCTGAAGCACTATCGTCGTCAGACATTTTCGGCGTAGATGGCTCTTCGACTGGTTCCACTTCCTGAGAGGCTTTGCCCGAGACAGCAACATCAACCGATGACATCCCTACCTTTGGTAAACTTGGAACCTCAATGAACGTACCAGTGGATTGCTTCGTGGACCGGCTCTCCAGGTCACGTAGACGTCTATCGGTGTCTCGGTATAACTCACGCTGACGCTCTTTAAGATCAGCCAAATCGTGTCTTTGCTGCTCCAACTCACCCAGTAACTGACTCACTTCAGCGGATAATTCATCTAACCGTTGCAACATTTCGATCATTGCTCGGTTGTCGATAAGGCGCTCGACTTTATCGAGCTGCTGCTGTGTCGATTTTAGCTCCTTATCGACCTTATTCAGCATGGTTGCTGATTTATTCGAATGGGCATTCAGCCTTTTAACCTGCTGTGTTAATTGGTCAGGGGTGAGTGCCTGAGCCTGAGCGGCTGATGAAAACGCCAGGCCTGTACTTAGCACAGCCATTAGCAGAAGTGATTTCGTCATTCTCATTCGCTTCGCCTTCATTGATCTAATTAACTTGATAAACAAGCTCTACGCGCCGATTCTTTGACCATGCATCGTCTGTATGGCCAGACATTGCTGGTTGCTCTTCGCCATAACTGATGGTTTCAAGCTGGTCAACTGAAGCGCCTTGAAACATTAAAATTCGACGGACTGACTGCGCACGTCGATCACCCAGTGCTATATTATATTCGCGACTGCCGCGCTCATCACTGTGGCCTTCAAGTCGGACTGACACATTGCCATTACTGGCGATAAAACTGCCATGTTCTTCGAGCGTGTTCAATGACTCCTCACTGACTTTTGCACTGTCAAATTGAAAATAGATAACACGGTTAGAGAGTGTTGAATCAGCTTTGTCGAGCATCGCCTGAGGGGAATCTGTCTCGTCACCGAATGCGATAGCCGAACCATCGCTACCATCCTCAAGTGCAGTTAAATCTGAGCCACCAAAACCTCCTAGTTGTGATTGATCGACACCATCGACCGTTGTGCTGTCTTCAATTATTTCATCCGATCCAGTCTGACAACCAGTAATGAACAATCCGGTAATACACAAAAATAGAAATTTGTGTCTGACGTTAAATGATTTCATAGTCTCTTTCCTATATTATTGTTTACGCTTATATGGACCCCAAACTGGCTCGCGTATATCACCAGTTTGATCAGATAGTTTGTGCTTTCCACGGCCATCCACCGATACCGCGTAGAGTACGCCATTGTCACCACGAGTCGAGGCATATAGCACCATTTTCCCGTTTGGTGCAAAAGAAGGTGACTCGTCCAAAGTACTATCGGTTAGAACGGTTAAATTTCCAGTGTCGAGTTCCATTTGAGCAATTTTAAATTGCCCAGCCTCGCCATGTACCATCGCGATATATTTGCCATCGGGTGATA
>JBLILW010000125.1:0-7390 GCA_047638435.1 Urechidicola sp. | reverse complement strand
AATAGGTAAGGGTCACAGCGGTGCACTAGTGACCATTGTCTATAGGGCCACTAGCTTTACCGTTTCTAAACGAGTCAATAGTAAGTCGGCAAAAGAAGTGACTGCGGCAACGATTTCGCTACTAAAAGCCTATACGGTACTAACCATTACAGCTGACAATGGTAAAGAGTTCGCCTATCACGAAGAAATGACAGAAGCCCTTGGTGCCCCCGTCTATTTTTCTGATCCATACAGCTCTTGGCAACGTGGGCTGAATGAAAATACAAATGGATTTTTACGGCAGTACTGGCCGAAGTGCACGGACTTCAAAACGGTATCACCAAGAGAGTTGGTCTCTGTGATAACCTTACTCAATACTAGACCAAGAAAGAAACTCAATTATAAAACACCGGCTGAAAAAATGGCCGAACACGTGGCAGCATTAGCAGCTTAATTGGTTATGCACTTCGAGGTTGAATCTGCCTAATGTTAAAGGTATATTATTAACTCTCGACCTTTTAGTTCTCCTTAGTTTTCTATTCGAGTCAGTACGGCAATTCAGAATACAGTATCCGCTTTGACCTTGTTTAGATTTAGGCACCTCTGGAGGAGTGCTCAGAAACAAACCTTAACGCCTGCTTAGTTTAGCAGCGGTTGCAAGGAATTTTGTGTAACTAAGAGGGCAGGGAATGCACAGAAAAGAGCCTAGATCGCTGTGTTAGCAGGAGTAATTTGTTAGATTTTTTTCTTTAAGATAACTGAATTCATGTGTAAACTTCAATCTCTTCAAGAAAATTTTTGTGTATAAATAGCCCTATTTTTCAGAACCAAAGTAGTTTCTCCGAATTTAAATGGTAGTGCATCCTGCCCCGATTCTAAGAAGATGGAAGTATCGAGCCTTTATCAAATAGGAAAAGAAACCGGATGCAGATCAAGACTATCTTAAATCACGTACAAAAATTCAAATCATTTATTTACGGCACCGTTCGTTGAGTTGAAGGCACAGCAGCAGTGCCAATCCTAGAGGTTGAGATACAACCACGCACGAACAGTCGAACCATCTGTAGTATCTGTCAATGTAAAAGACTGGGTTACGACTAGTTATCCAAACACGTTTCAAATTTATTCCGATGTAAGGACATAAACTGTTTTTTGTCTGTGCACCGCGCCGAGTCAACTGTCCTCGCCGTGGAATCCGCGTAGAGAAAATGCTCTGGGTGACGGGCAAACATCAGCTCACAGAAGCCTATTGTTAACACTGCTCTAAACCCGCACCTATTTGTCGCAATTCGATGAGTTTTGATCATATAGTAACCAGATCAAATACTATTGCCAAGATAGTGAGGCACGGTTAATTAAATCTTAACAGCGAAAATGTTTGACTGACAGGGTAGTAGTGACGGAAAGTATGAGAAATATGGTACCGATGTCTGGGACCACAAGGCTGAAGCAACGATTACTGGGTGTTTGAGCGCTTTATCGATCTAAATTTTACCCAAGCTTTTCACAAAGGCCCGAACATCGTCAACTATAAGCTGAGGTTCTTCCATCGATCCAAAGTGCCCGCCGCGTGGCATTTCGGTCCAGCGCTGAACATTGTAAATTCGCTCAACATAACTAAGGGGAGGCCAGGCTAGCATTTCTTTAGGAAACAAGGCGCAAGCTGTAGGCACTTCTACGCGCTCACCATCAGGTGACAATATTCGTTCCCCCTCTTCGCGCCGACCATAGTAAATCCACGAAGCGGTGTTGAAGGTTCGGGTGATGACATAGATCATAATATTCGTCAACAATTCGTCCTTCGTATGCGCGCTCTCGACGTTGTCACCATCGGTATCCGACCACGAGTTAAATTTTTCCAGTATCCACGCCGCCACACCAATGGGACTATCCATCATGCCGTAGCTCAAGGTTTGTGGTCGAGTAGCCTGCTGAGTCCGATAACCGTTTTCCATAATTTGATCGAGTTCAAACTGTTTCTCCCAGGCTTCTTCTTCGGGGCCCTGAGGGCCATCCGGGTGGCGCATGGTTAAAATATTTATATGTATAGCTTTGCAGGCTTGATGCTCAAACCCGAGCCAGGAAGATATGGCTCCGCCCCAGTCCCCACCTTGTGCAATATAGCTGTCGTAGCCCAGTGCGTCAGTCATCAGGGTATTGAACACAGATGCCATTTTTCGTGGACCATATGGTCGAGGAGGCCGCCCGGAAAATCCAAAACCGGGCAATGAAGGCGCAACCACGGTGAAGGCATCTTCCACATTTCCACCAAAGCGTTCGGGATGTGCTAGCGGTTCTATAATTTTCATAAATTCAACAATACTTCCTGGCCAACCATGACTGATAATCAATGGTTTTGGTGATGAACCACTCCCGACTTCATGAATAAAGTGAATGTCGATACCATCGACCTTCGCCATGAATTGTGGAAAGCGATTGATTGCTGCCTCTTGTTTTCGCCAGTCGAATTCGTTAACCCAGTAGTCAGCAAACTCTTTCATATAATCAAGATTGGCACCATAATCCCAACCGCCGTCATTGGGCATTTCGTGCCATGGATAGGCCGCAACTTTATGACGGATGCCATCTAGCGTGTCATCGGGAACGGAAATTTTAAATGGCTGGCAATTACTCATGAAATCAATTTCTGAAACTGTTGTATCGGATAATTAACGCAAAAAGATTTACCTGCGTCGAGAGACAGATCGAAGAATTTTGGGGGACAGTGAATAAAACTGTCTAAAATATTTCTGTCAGGGGTTCACGTAGGGTATCGATATTTTTAAAATCTATTAACTAAGTAGTTGCTTCACCTCTTCAGCGATAATCTGGATTCCCTCCTCCAGCTTTTTCAGGGGTACAAAAGCGAATCCGAGCCGGAAACTGCGTTGGTTTTTATCCAGATAAAAACTTTCCCCAATATCGATTAAGACACCTCGCTCACGAAGTCGCTCTCCAAGTTCGGTGGCATTAAAGTTTTCAGGACCGGTCAACCAGAAGGAAGTACCACCTTGGGTAGGTGTTTTATGGAGCATACTCAAATACTGAGTGATGGCATCATTCATGACATGCCATCTGCGCTTGTAACGGCGTTCAATATTCCGTAGGTGCGAATCGTAATACCCAAGTTGAAAAAATAATGCGACAACTTCCTGAACTATGGTGGGCGGATGACGCATGATGACACCCCTGACGATTCGGGCCTGTTTAATAATATCGCGATGAGCGACCATAAAACCGAGTCTTATACCGGGTGATATGGTCTTTGACAGACTACCAATGTATATCACTCGATCGTTTTTATCCTGCGAACGCAGCGAACGGGACCGTGTATCGAAATAGTTCATTTCGGCTTCATAGTCGTCTTCGATGATCAGAAAGTCTTTCTTAACAGCGTCTTCCAACAATTGTTTGCGACGATTTTGGGACATGGTCACCATCGTCGGAAACTGATGGCTGGGTGTTGTAAACACTAACTGACAATCACTAGGAATCGCATCCACAACAATCCCTTCATCGTCAACCGGGATCCCCTTTAATTGATTCCCAGTGAGTTGAAATGCGTTGCGTCCATATGAGTAGCCAGGGTCTTCTATCGCGACCGGTTTGTTTTTGTGGGCAAAGGTTGCCCCGATAATAAACAGCGCGTTTTGAGCGCCCAGAGTAATTAAAACTTCGTCATCATTGGCGTATATACCACGCGTACTCAACAGACGTTGGCGCAACTGCTGAGATAATTGCGGGCTATCGCTTTCCACCGAATCATCCCGCCAGGCAGACATTTTAGCGCTACCCAAGGCGAGTCGGGTACATTCCCGCCAACTGTCTACGGGGAATAGACCAGGGTCGATCTGATTGTAGATAAAGGGATAAGGATAACTGGTCCAGTCCAGAGGGTTGTCTACCGGCGTCAGATCGAGCGAATAGAATTCGACGGGGGCTGGCCGGTCAGATTGATTATTACCTGCTAGGTCACCATCCGAATCTGTGACTTTGGATTGAGCAATCGGGTTGACGTAATATCCGGAGCGATCACGTGCAACCAGCAGTCCGATATCGATTAATCGATTGTAAGCCGCGAAAACTGTATTTCTCGAAACTCCGAGTTGATCGGCCAATTCGCGGCAGGATGGTAGTCGTTTATCTGACGATAGCGCTTGTGAGGTAATTGCCGAGCTCACCATTTCACAGATTTGATCGCGCAATCCTAGTTTAGAGTTTTCAGGCAAAACAAAAATTGTTGTCATCGGATCCACGTCTATTCCTTTGTCATAGCCTGGTTATTGGTCGGCAGTTTATTTTGACTATTGTTTCTAGTCTGCCATTTCCAATCGCATCTGTCCTTAATGTTTAAATGATCTGTCACTTTTCTTGCGATAGCCAATGTGAAAATATCCTCACGTAGTTATATTCTAGGTGTTCTTAAGGAGGACAAATTTGTGAAAAAACATAATTATTTGAAGGTGCTGGCAGTTGCAGTATTTATTGCTTGCTTCGCTCAAGCAGCCAGCGCAGAGAAAGTGTTAAAACTGGGAACAGTCGGTTTCAAAGGCATGCCAATCGGTGACGCAATTGCCGAGGCCTTGATTCCTACTCTGAACGAAGTTTCAGGTGGCAAAATGAAAATCGAGCCACACTATCGTAAATCGCTCTGTAGCGAACAATCCTGTGGCGAACAGGCAAATCAGGGGCTAATTGCGCTCTGGACCAGCTCTACAGCAAATTTCGGTAATTTTGGTACAGCACTTTCAGTTTTCGATCTGCCGTATATTTTTAAGAGCATTGAAGATGCGGATCGAATTTCTACTAACTGGCTGGCAAAGAAGCAATGTGATATAGCTGCTGAAGAGGCTGGACACGTATGCTTAACAGTATACTCAAGTGGTGGATTTCGTCAGCTTGGAAATGCCCACGGTCCAGTCCACGTTCCTGATGATATGAAGGGTATCAAATGGCGTGTTACCAAAAGCCCGATTGAATACACCCTGATTAAAAACTGGGGCGCTGTTCCAGTACCCTATGACTGGGCACAGCTGTATCAAGGCCTGCAAACCGGTGTTGTTTCAGGCCAGTATGTTGCGACCCCTTGGCAACATGTTGCAAAACTGCACGAAGTTGCAAAATACTTTACCGAAATTGGTGGATCATGGTCAGGTAATCAATTGTCCATGGACAAGCGCCAGTATGACGAGCTCACGGATCAGGAAAGAAAGTGGCTGCACACTGCAGCAGATGCTTTTGGAAAGCATGTTCAGAAACTTGATCGCGACTGGGTAACCGCAGGTGAGAAAGATATCAAGGCCGAGATCAAAGAATGGTACGTACCTAATGAAGAAGAAATGAAACTCTGGAGAGCCGGTGCGGTAGACGCTTGGTTAAATGCCAAAGGTTCTTTTGACCCAGCGACCGCAGAACGAGTATTAGAGGAACAAGGTTTAAATGACTTTATTGCAACGTTAAAAGCTGCAGGCGCATTATAAGTCCGGTTTACTTTTGTCCTATCGTGAAAATGGCGCGGCTATTGCCGCGCCATTTTTATTTTTTATTGACTGTCAGTGCTAATATGCTGACTCAAAAACCATTGAGCCTTTAAATTGTTAATTGATAACTGATGGAAAGCATTTTACTTCTAGTAGTTCTTGTCGTGCTCATAATGCTTGGAGCACCGGTTGGGTTCACCCTGCTCCTGATTCCCGTCGTCTATATTCTGATCACTGACGCGGCCCCACTTATTTTGATCCCTAGTCAGATGTTCAGCGCAATTGATGCGGTCCCTTTAACCGCGATTCCGTTCTTCATGCTAACGGGAGAACTCATGTCCAGCGCTTCAATTACCGACAGACTGGTAGAGTTGAGTCGACGCATGATTGGCAGAATGCGTGGCAGCATGGCGCAAGCAAATGTGCTCGTTTCTATGTTCTTCGCTGGAATGAATGGCTCCGTGGTAGCCGATACGGCGACGGTTGGATCACTACTGATTCCTGCGATGAAAAGGGCGGGTTATCCGCCTGCTTTTGCTGCCGCAGTTACCGCCGTCAGTTCGACGATTGGAGGAATCATTCCGCCATCAATCATGATGATTGTACTTGCTAACGCAGGTGGAATCTCAGTCGGAGCCCTGTTTGCAGGCGGAATCATTCCAGGCGTGATGATCGGTATTTTGATAATGGTCATAAATTATTTTATCGCCAGGAAAAACAATTTTGAACGAAGCGAAGAACCCTTTAGTCTGAAAGCTGTCGCCATTGCCAGCTATAAGTCATCATTCGCGTTACTGATCCCCATAGTTCTGGTTGGCTCGGTTGTCTTCGGTATCGCGGGTGTTGTTGAGGCCGGGGCATTAACCGCGACAATCGCTTTGTTCGTTGGTCTTTTCATTTATAAAACCATCACTTGGGAGAACTGCAAGGGCGCCTTTATTCGTGCTTTTCGCAATTCAGCCATGGTTTTTATTATCATTGCCGCCTCTGGACCTTTCAGCTGGTTGTTGACATCACTGGGTGCCATCACCGATCTGGAACAATGGCTACTGAGTTATACCCATAGTCCGCTACTGTTTATCCTCGTGCTGGTAATGTTCATCTGCTTACTCGGAATGGTGATGGATTCTGCTGCCAACATAATCGTTGCTGGCCCGGTACTGGTGGATGTGATGATCAAGGCGGGTTATCCAGACGTTCAGGCTGCACTGGTGGTTGTCGTTGGTTTTCTAATCGGATCCGTCACGCCACCCGTTGGCGTCGCGTTTTTTACTGCCGGTGCAATAGCTAAAGTCCGCCTGGAAAAAGTAGCAGTGGCTATGTTGCCCTATCTGGTTGCGTTATTCTTTCTTCTATTTATTTTAATTGTCGTACCCCAATTCACAATGTTTTTACCCGAAGTTTTGGGGTTCGTAAAATGATTGCACTTTGCATACACACTGCATTTGAATGGGTGGCAATCATTCGTGGAGTCATAGGATGATGATTGAATTTGTGAAGCAGATCGACAGGCTAGTTAAAAAAACTCTGACCGGATTCTGCGCAGTATTTTTATTACTCATGGTTGTATTCGCTGTTTACAATGTGATCATGCGTTACGTTTTCGAAAATCCACCTGTTTGGGGTGATCTGCTCACTGTGTTGAGCAACATCTGGCTGGTATTTATTGCACTTGCGTTAACCGTCAGAGACAAAGATCACATAGCGCTGGATCTCATTTATTCGTGGTTACCCATTAAGGTGGCCTTTTCAATCCAGCAATTCTGGACATTGGTAATATTCGGTCTAGGCGTTGTTATGATTGTCTATGGCATGGAAGCCGTTGCAACGATGGGGGGGAAATACTGGGAAATGTGGCATTTTGCATGGGAAAAAGGTCAATTCGTTTTTAAACCAAATTACATGCCGAAAAAATATGCCATTTCGATTGT
>JBLILW010000124.1:0-7398 GCA_047638435.1 Urechidicola sp. | reverse complement strand
ATACTGAAGATAGTGCTAATTTTAATGAGTTTTTAACTATGACACCTAATAGTGACACTGGCATGGGTGCTTACAACTCAGGTAACTACAGCAGCAGTTTTGTTGATGAAAGCACAATGGCCGCGAATCAGGAAACTGATCCAGCCAAACGCGCTAGCATGCTTCAAGCCGCAGAGGAACGTATTTACCAGGAAGCAGGAATTGTTCCATTACATTGGCAAAATCTGGCATGGGCTGCTCGCAAAGGCGTTAACATTGAGCCTATCGTTAATGCAATGAATTTTCCATACCTGGGCGATCTAGTCATCGATTAATCGGCTAGTTCATTACCATAAGCTGGCTCGAAGTTACTACGAGTCAGCTTATCTCCTTTTTTATTATGATTCGAATGCTATGCTTCAATTTTTATTAAAGCGCTTACTTCAAGCGATGCTTGTGATGTCGATCATCAGTATTGCCTGCTTTGCCATTCAAGACAGCCTGGGTGATCCAACCCGAGAAATGGCAGCCAATTCTATATCATCCGAAGAACGCGAATTACTTCGTGAAGAGCTCGGCTTAAATGATTCTACCATTGTTCAGTTTGGCCGTTTTATAGGCCGTGCAGTACAAGGAGATTTAGGCAACTCTTACTTCTTTAAAGAACCGGCAATGACCGTGATTCTTAAAAAATTGCCCGCAACCCTAGAGCTGTCGTTCGCAGCCTCCATACTCATTATTGTGATATCGATTCCGCTCGGTGTCTTTACTGCCATACGACCACGCCATTGGTTTAGTCGATTAACCATGGCGATTAGTGTCATTGGTATTTCAATCCCAGTATTTTTAACCGCAATTGGATTAATCTTTATCTTCTCAGTCACACTTGGCTGGATGCCGTCGTTTGGTCGCGGTGAGACTGTAGAGATATGGGGATACTGGAGCAGTAACTTTTTTAGTGGTGATGGTCTACTCCACATCATCATGCCAGCAGTTGCATTGTCGTCAATCATGCTGCCACTTTTCATTCGTCTGGTACGGGCTGAAATGCTCGAAGTGCTCAGCTCTGAATACGTTAAATTTGCCCGAGCCAAAGGGCTCAGTTCGTTCAAGGTTTATATGAAACATGCGCTTAAAAATACCATGTTGCCAGTGATTACTGTTGGCGGTGTTCAAATCGGCATCATGGTGGCTTACACCATCCTGACCGAGTCAGTATTCCAATGGCCGGGCATGGGTTTTATGTTTCTTGAAGCGGTCAATCGATCCGATATCCCGTTAATCACCGCCTATATCATGTTTGTTGGTTTCTTGTTTGTTGTGGTGAACACACTGGTCGATTTACTTTATGGGGTTATTAATCCAATGGTAGATCTGGTGGGTGGCAATAAATGAGCCAGGAACAAATAAGCAATCTGTCGTCGAGATGGCAACGCATTAAACAATCAGATTTATTCTACTATTTTAGCCGCGACAAGGTTGCCATTGTTAGTAGCGTGGTGTTTTTTATACTGGCGACCCTTGCCATACTGTCGCCCTTTATCGCACCATTTGACCCCTATGATCTGCGTCAGCTTGATTTAATGGATTCTGAATTACCCCCAGTCTGGATCGAAGATTCTGACCCCCGCTTTTTATTCGGTACTGACGACCAGGGTCGTGATCTTTGGAGCACGATTTTGTATGGTATGCGGGTATCACTATTGATTGGTATCTTTGCGGTTTTATTTCAAGGCACTATAGGTATTACGATCGGCCTAGTGTCTGGTTATATGGGTGGCAAGGTTGACAGTATTTTAATGCGCATTGCCGACGTTCAACTATCCTTCTCGACGCTAATGGTTGCGATCATCGTGCTCGCTATTGTCAAGAGTGCCTTCGACGGCGAGACTTACTCCAGCTGGGCAATGGTGATATTGATTCTGGTCATCGGTTTATCTGAATGGCCTCAAATCGCCAGAACGGTGCGCTCATCCGTATTGGCTGAAAAAGAGAAGGAGTATGTTGATGCCGCTCATGTAATGGGATTTGGCCCAGTCCGGATCATGTTCAAACACATATTGCCTAATTGTCTATCGCCTATTTTTGTCATTTCTACCGTACAAATTGCTAATGCGATCATTACTGAAGCCGCTTTGTCATTTCTCGGACTCGGTATGCCAGTCACCGAACCCAGTCTTGGGTCATTGATTAGTATCGGAAAAGAATACCTGTTCTCAGGTTCTTGGTGGATCACCCTGATTCCTGGATTATTCTTAATCGTCATTGTCATCACCATCAACCTGATGGGTGATTTCCTGCGTGATGTGTATAACCCTAAACTGTATAAAGGGGATCTCTAAAAATAGTGGCGTAGGCCGGAAAAGGCGAGGCCACCTTCTCCGGCATTTACCCGCTTTAATTTAAGTCCTTTTAGTGGAAGGTGATTCGCTTTTCCACCCTACTCGCCATTATCGACAGGCCATTTGGCATCATCACTTAAATTGAGCGACGGCTATTTTGAGATCATTTGTCAGGCTATTAATTTTTTCACTGATTTGCCTGGTTTGTTGAGCACCCTCGGTGTTTGTTTTCGCTATTTCACGAATAATTGAAATGCGCTGACTGACTGATTCGGTCGCTTCGCGTTGCTTGCCGGTTTGCTGTTCGATTTGTTTATTTAATGTGGTTACCTGACCAATAGATTCGATGATACTTTGTAATGCATCGGTAGTTTTAGACGCCCTATTGGTAATTTTCTCACTCTGTTCACGCCCGTTATTCATCGCTTCAACGGCGTTAGTGGCACAAGTGTTGAGGGTGTCTACAATCTGTTTGTATCGCGTAATGTGGTTAGTTGTCCTTGGGCCTGTGCAATCAAGAGCTGGCTGGCGGAGTCACTCGAAACCCAGGTACTGATCGTGATCGACACTAACATCGGTATAGTAGCGAGTAAGGTCAATCCAATTAATAATTTAAGCTTAACAGTCATTCCTATTTCTGTGTGTATTGACGAGTATTGCTATATGTAGCGCTCGGCGAATTTGACATATCGACATTTCATTAAGAATTAACTTTAGTCCAAAATAAAAAGTTAGCTGGACAAGTTAGCAATAACCTTAATATTGAACAACTAAGTAGCGGAGGGTTTAATATGACCGATAATAAGTTTGCCAAAGAATTCACTGAAGGACATTTTTGGGACAAGGTGAAAGGCTATACCCGAGTGGCGGGCAAAAGTGTTCTGGAGCCAGCATTAACCCTGTATAACGCCTCGAAAGACGCAGCAACGCCCGCCTGGGCAAAAACCGCAATTTATGCTGCGCTAGGCTATTTTATATCGCCGATTGATGCCATTCCAGACTTAACGCCTTTAATTGGATACTCGGATGACCTGGGCGTTTTGGTCGCAGCCACAGCCGCGATTGTTAGTCATATCAAAAAAGAGCACAAGGACAATGCGAAGGAAACATTGAAGCAATGGTTTGACTGAATGTTATTTTGAAGGTGATTAGTAAGGTATCTTAGTGGGTTGATAGTTAAAACCACTAAATCGAGGTGTTTGAATTCAGGCAGGGTTGAGTGAACAGTACCGTCAAATTTGGGGTTGGTGATTAATAAGATTGCTCTATTTACAGTGAGATGGATTTTTTGACGAATTAAACCAATGTTCACCCGCTGCTGGGTGATATTGCTAATTACTTTTTGAATAACCATGCAAGTAAAGTACTAAAAAGGGCAGAAATAAATTTCTGCCCTTTTTAGTTACAACTAACCATTGTAGCTAGCTGTTACAGCAATGAAAAGTTCCAGTTAGAATTGGTTCATTGTGTTGTCTTTACCAGATGCTTTCAGAGCAGCTTCGCCAGCAAAGTATCCCTTATGGTCGTCACCCATGTCCGAACCGGCCATGTTCTGATGCTTAACACAAGCGATACCCTGACGAATTTCTTTGCGCTGTACACCGGCAACATAACCTAGCATGCCCTGGTCACCGAAGTATTCCTTAGCCAGGTTGTCGGTAGATAGCGCAGCCGTATGATAAGTCGGCAATGTGATTAGGTGATGGAAAATACCCGCTTCACGTGAAGAGTCAGCCTGAAAGGTACGGATTCTTTCATCAGCAGTTTTTGCCAATTCGGTTTCGTCGTATTTAACATCCATCAAGTCATTGCGATCATAAGCAGCTACATCTTGACCCGCTTCTTGCATTGCATCAAAAATTTGCTGACGGAAGTTAAGTGTCCAGTTGAACGATGGGCTGTTGTTATAAACTAACTTAGCGTTTGGAACCACATCACGAATTCGCTTAACCATGCCACCAATTTGAGAAATATGTGGCTTTTCAGTTTCAATCCAGATCATGTCTGCGCCATTTTGAAGAGATGTAATACTGTCTAGAACACAACGATCTTCACCCGTACCTGCACGGAATTGATACAAGTTAGAAGGCAAGCGCTTAGGGCGAACCATCTTGCCGTTTTGGTTAATCAAAACGTCGCCGTTTTTCATGTTCTCTGGTGTAACCTCTTCGACATCGAGGTATGAATTATACTGGTCACCCAAATCACCAGGCTCGCGAGAAACAGCGATTTGCTTGGTAAGGCCGGCACCCAATGAATCAGTACGAGCAACGATAACGCCGTCGTCTACACCCAATTCAAGAAAAGCATAACGACAGGCATTAATTTTTGCGAGGAAATCTTCGTGAGGAACAGTTACCTTGCCGTCCTGATGTCCGCATTGCTTTTCATCAGACACCTGATTTTCGATCTGTAAGCAGCAAGCGCCGGCTTCAATCATTTGTTTGGCCATTAAATAGGTGGCTTCTGCATTACCGAACCCAGCATCAATATCAGCAACAATCGGTACAACATGAGTTTCGTGGTTGTCGATTTGCGACTGGATATCCACTTCTATAGCTGAGTCACCTGCCTCACGTGCTGCGTCGAGTTGACGGAACAGACCACCCAGTTCACGGGCATCCGCCTGGCGTAAAAAAGTGTATAGCTCCCGAACCAAATCAGAAACTGACGTTTTCTCATGCATCGATTGATCAGGTAAGGGACCAAGTTCAGAGCGAAGTGCTGCAACCATCCAGCCTGACAGGTAAAGGTATTTTTGCTTAGTAGTGCCGAAGTGCTTTTTAATGGATATCATTTTTTGCTGTGCGATAAAACCGTGCCAACAACCCAGCGACTGAGTGTATTGAGACGAATCTGCATCATAAGCCGCCATGTCGGCACGCATGATCTTAGCGGTATATTTTGCTATATCGAGGCCAGTTTGAAAACGGTTCTGAGCGCGCATACGAGCTGCAGATTCAGGGTTGATGGCATCCCATGAACCACCGGCTGCTGCGCGGGCGCTTGCGATCGAATCGATATCTTGGTTAATTTGAGACATAGTTTATTCTCTTCAAATAAAAAAATATGTGTAAAAACGGTTGTGCTGACAACTGGGTCAGCATTCAAATTTAATTCAATCGATGATAGCGCTCACCAAACTATAATAGAAATAAATGTCAATTATAGTTACTATTCATTTCATGAATATTGGTAGAGTAGATCTCAATTTATTAACCTATCTGGATGTGCTTTTGCGGGAAAAAAACGTGACTCGGGCTGCAGGACAGCTTGGTATCAGTCAACCTGCTATGAGTAACAGTTTAAGGCGGTTACGAATAATGTTTGATGACCCACTACTGGTGCGCACCAGTGAAGGAATGACACCAACTGAAAGAGCAGAGCAATTAAAACCTGTGATTCGAAGCGTTCTATCCACTATCGATTTAGCGGTACAGCCTCGAAAATCGTTTGATGCAGCGTCATCTGAAAGCGTATTTCGTATCATGGCTAGTGATTATGCCGAGTCGACTCTGGTAAGGCCGATACTGCACCGACTGCGTAAGGAAGCCCCCGGCGTCACCCTTGACATCATGACGCCAAGCGATGTCAGTTTTCTCGATGTTGAGCAAGGCAAAGTCGACATGGCCATCAACCGTTTTGATGCAATCCCCGAGTCATTCCACCAGCAAACTATCTGGAGCGATAGCTTCGCCTGCTTGTTCAGTATTGATAACCCAATTCAACATGATTTCTCACTCGACAGTTATTTGCAGGCACAGCACATTTGGGTGAGTAAGACAGGTATGGGCGTCGGTGTCGGTATCGACCCTGGCGATGTGCAAAATTTGGGCTGGGTAGATGAAGCCTTAACCAGCATGAAAAAAAAACGCCGGATTAGTGTTTTCACCCGTCACTATCAAGCCGCAATGCTGCTAGCTGAAGAGAAGGATTTGATCGTGACGATTCCAGCCAGAGCCGCCAGAATGCAAAAAGACAACCCACGTCTAATCATCAAGCAGCCACCGTTTCGTATTCCAAACATCGACCTCAAAATGGCCTGGAGCCCGTTATTGCACCACAATCCTGCGCATCAATGGATGCGGCGTTTAATAGTCTCGGTTGGGCGTCAGCAGGTGCAATAATTGGGTTTGCCGAGGAACATTAGTGAATAACTATCGTCATTCAGGCGTATGCCAGAATCGAGCTACTTCGAAGATGAGTTCAAGTTATGCACTTACGAGTTGAATCTAAGTTATGTCGTAAGACCATTGCCTGGTTTTATCCAAAGAACTGGAAGCCTCAGACAAAATCATCATGTTGCGCAGCGCAACCCATAGGGTTATACGTTAGTTAAATTGTCTCCCACAAATTTTCGCGAGCATTCTTGGTGTTATGCATTGCTCTTTGAATCGAATCTTCGATGTTTTAGAGCTATCTAATATAGCTGGATACAACCTTGAGTTGTTGCATTTGAGTCACGCTAATGGGGGGTTGGATGCATCAAGTAAAAATGCAAGCCAGCCATTCCCGTTACTTTGCAAAACCTCGATACTTACCCACGACCTACATAAGGCATTGCGGTCGCCATGATGGTCATAAATTGTACATTAGCTGACAGAGGTAGTACTGCCATACTTGTAACCGCATCACCGACATGAGATACATCCATAGTGGGCTCTGGTTTGATCGATAAATCAGCCTGAGGCACACCGGTGTTCATCTTTTCTGTCATATCTGACGCTGCATTGCCAATGTCTATCTGGCCACAGGCAATATTATAAGGTCGACCATCGAGAGAGATTGTACGAGTCAATCCAGTAGTCGCATGCTTCGATGCTGTATAAGGTGCAGAGCCCGGTCTTGGAGTATAAGCTGACATCGAACCATTATTGATAATGCGCCCACCCTGCGGCTATTGTTTACGCATCAATTTAAAGGCACTTTGTGCAGCTAAAAAAGCACCAGTCAAATTCACATTGATTACCATCAGCCAGTCCTCAACAGGAAAATCACCAAACGTTGCAGCAGGTACATTGTTGCCTGCATTGTTAAACAAAACATCCAGCCGTCCAAACATAGACTCAATTTTCTC
>JBLILW010000123.1:0-7406 GCA_047638435.1 Urechidicola sp. | reverse complement strand
CGAGATACGGTTAAAAGTCGATTCGAAATTTTCAGGGCTGCCAGCGCGCCAAAGGAACTCGTTGTTTCGGGGTCGAGGGACAATTCATTCGATCAGTCGTCGGAAGCTGAGCCAGAAAATGAGGAAGAAATGGTTGAAGAGATTTTTTGAGTCCAACGAACTGAATTCAACGAACTGAATTCAGTTACCACTTTGGCTTATTGGCGAATTTCAAAACCATATTCATGTACGGCATCCACCACAACTTTAAGGTGGTCTGGATTGACTGCGGGGTGTATGCCATGCCCTAAGTTAAATACATGCCCTGGGCCAGAACCAAAATCAGTCATTATTTTTTTGACAGCGCCACGTATCGTGTCAGGTGCTGCGTAAAGAGTGCAAGGGTCAAGATTACCCTGTAACGCCACTTTATGCCCAACTCGTTGTTTCGCTTCGTTTATATTGATCGTCCAATCTAAACCAATGGCATCGCAGCCTGAGTCGGCTGTTGCTTCTATCCATTGCGCGCCGCCTTTCGTAAAGAGAGTGACTGGAATTTTTTGGCCATCGTGATCACGCTTTAACTGAGATACAATTTGCTGCATGTAGTTAAGTGAGAATTCGATATAAGCCTCGGGGGAAAGTACGCCACCCCAAGTGTCAAATATCATTACTGCTTGAGCGCCGGCTTCAATTTGCGCGTTCAAATAGGAGGCAACTGACTGGGCCAGTTTATCAAGTAGGCGGTGCATGGCGGCTGGGTTTTCATATAGCATACCTTTGACATAGCGATAGTCTTTAGAGCTACTGCCTTCTACCGCGTAGGTCGCCAGTGTCCATGGGCTGCCACTAAAACCAATCAATGGTACTTTTCCGTTTAGTTCTTGTCTGATCAAAGTGACGGCGTCTGTGACATATCGCAGGCTTTCTGATGGGTCGGGAACGCCCAATTGATCAACATCGCGTTCACAACGAACAGGACGTTCAAATTTTGGGCCTTCGCCCTCGACAAAATAAAGGCCCAGCCCCATTGCGTCAGGAATGGTTAGAATGTCTGAGAATAGTATTGCAGCATCCAGATCGAAACGACGTAAGGGTTGTAATGTCACTTCACAGGCAAGCTCTTTATTTTTACATAGATCAAGAAAGCTCCCGGCCTGCTTTCGTATCTTTCGGTATTCGGGTAGATATCGTCCAGCCTGGCGCATGATCCAAACGGGCGTAGTATCTGTCGGTTGGCGCAGTAGCGCCTTAATCATGCGGTCATTTTGTAGTGGAGCAAATTTCAATTCGAGTTGTCCTAGCGAGTAAAGCCTATCGAGTGTTTCTTAACGAGCGTTTCTTAACAAGTAATTCCTAAGTCCGACAGGCTCCTAGAGGTCAAGGTAATCGAGCATGCCTTCAGCCGCTTTGCGGCCTTCGTAAATAGCGGTTACCACGAGATCTGACCCTCGAACCATATCGCCGCCAGCAAAAACTTTTGGATTGGATGTTTGAAAATGATGTGCTTCAGGTCCAGGGGCTCTTTCTGGCGCAATAACCTTTCCGGCCTCATCTATGTTGATTTGTGATGCGGTGAACCAGTCGGCTGGGTTAGGTCGAAAACCAAAGGCAATTACGACAACGTCAGCTTCAAGGCTTTGTTCTGATCCTTCAATGACTTGTGCGACACGGCGACCATTTCCATCGGCATCACCGAGTTCAGTGGAGACGAATTTCACGCCCTCGACACCGGCACTACCAAAGACTTCTATCGGTTGGCGATTAAATAAGAACTTAACACCCTCTTCTTTGGCGTTGGCGACTTCTTTCATCGAGCCTGGCATGTTCTTTTCATCGCGACGATAAACGCAGGTGACGCTTTTAGCGCCTTGTCGTATCGCGGTTCGGTTGCAGTCCATAGAGGTATCGCCACCACCAAGTACAATGACATTTTTGCCTTTGAAGTCGATAAAGTCCGGTTTGTTATTGGTATCGAAATCAACTTCGTTATGAATGTTTGATATTAGATAGGGAAGTGCTTCGTGGACGCCTGGTTTATCTTCCCCAGGAAATCCACCTTTCATAGAAGTGTAAGTGCCCATGCCGAGAAAAACTGCATCATACTCCTCAAGCAGTGTTTCGAATTCGATGTCCTTGCCAATTTCACAGTTGAGATTGAACTCAATGCCCATGTCCTCAAACATGCTTCGACGACGAGTGATCACGTCTTTCTCAAGTTTGAACGGAGGAATGCCGAAGGTGAGTAATCCCCCTATTTCGGGGTTCCTGTCATATAAAACTGCCTTAACACCATTGCGAGTCAGTACGTCGGCACAGCTAATGCCCGCCGGTCCTGCACCCACTATAGCGACTTTTTTCCCACTATCGACAACATCTGATAAATCGGGCGACCAGCCTTGCGCGATGGCGGTATCGGTAATATATTTTTCGACTGAGCCTATAGTGACAGCGCCAAATCCTGTATCTAGTGTACACGCGCCTTCGCACAGACGATCCTGCGGGCAAACACGACCACAAACTTCGGGTAAGCTATTGGTTTTGTGAGACATTTCAACAGCTTCAATCAGATTGCCATCGGCGACTAACTTTAACCAGTTTGGGATGTAGTTATGAACAGGACATTTCCATTCACAATAAGGGTTGCCGCATTCGATGCAGCGTTCTGACTGATCGGCTGCCTGTTGTTGACCAAAATCGGTATAGATTTCGCCAAATTCAACTATTCGACTAGAGACTGCTTTTTTAGCTGGATCAGCACGCTGCTGATCCAGAAACTTGAATGCGTTAGTCATTAGGAACTACCCCTTAATGCTAAGCCAATCTGGACTTTATTAACTGACTTACTTGTCCAACGTCGGCTCGACCTTGTAGTTGGGGCTTAAGAATGCCCATTACTTTGCCCATTTCCTTTATCGAGGTAGCACCAGTGCTGCTAATCGCTTGTTCGATTAACTCGGCTATTGTCTCTTCTGAAAGAGCCTCGGGCAGGAATTCTTTTATAATAACAAGTTCAGCTTCTTCAATTGCAATTAAATCACTGCGACCCGCCGTAGTGAACTGGCTGATTGACTCACGCCGTTGTTTCACCATTTTGTCGAGAACCCCGACGATGCGAGCATCGTCAGGTTCAATTCTTTCGTCGACTTCAATTTGCTTGATTGCAGCAAGCATGGTGCGAATTACTAGCAGTCTGGATTTTTCGCCACTTTTCATTGACGATTTCATATCAGACTGAAGCTGTGCCTTTAAATTGGTTTCTGACATTTTGACAGAAACTTAATACATGCGACGACGAGTACCAAAATCCTTGGAAATACGCTTGAAGTTGCGTTTTACTGCGGCAGCAGATTTACGCTTGCGTACGGCCGTTGGTTTTTCATAATGCTGACGACGACGTGTTTCGGTTAGAACACCGGCTTTTTCGCAAGATCTTTTGAAACGACGAAGTGCAAAATCAAACGGCTCGTTGTCCTTTACTTTAACTGATGGCATATTAAGAAATATCCGGTCTATTGAATTTCTGGCGCAAGAAAAATTCACACGCCGCTTTTGAGCCGGACAATTATAAGGAGGCGATATTAAATATCAATGCGAAACGCAAATAAGTTAGGGTTTATGGTGAAAATATGAAGGTTTTAGGCCTAGAAAGCTCCTGTGATGAGACTGGGATCGCAATTTACGATACTGAGACAGGTGAAATATGGGAGCGACTGTATTCTCAGATCGAAAAACACCGTGAATATGGTGGTGTAGTACCTGAGTTAGCATCGCGAGATCATGTTGTCAAAGCAGCGCCAATGATTAAGGATATCCTGTTGGAATTTGGTTCTTTAGACGATATCGATGCGATCGCCTACACCCGAGGTCCTGGATTGATTGGGGCATTGATGGTGGGTGCGAGTATTGCGCGAGGTTTAGCCTGGGGATCGGATAAGCCGGTACTCGGCGTTCATCATATGGAGGGGCATTTGTTAGCTCCGATGTTGTCAGATGATAAACCAGAGTTTCCCTTTGTGGGGTTGTTGGTGTCTGGCGGTCATACCATGTTAGTTGATGTTCGGGCTGTTGGCGATTATCGTATTCTGGGTGAATCTCTCGATGACGCCGTTGGTGAGGCGTTTGATAAGACCGCCAAGCTACTGGGCCTGCCTTATCCGGGTGGGCCCGAATTGGCGGCTCTGGCAGATCAGGTTAGTGAGTCGAGGTTTGTATTTCCACGTCCGATGATCAATCGGCCTGGGCTTGAATTTAGCTTTAGCGGGTTGAAGACGGCTGCGCTAAATATTATTCATAAACATCAGCCCTTAGATGATGTTTTGCGAGCCGAGATTTGTTTTGCGTTTCAACATGCTGTTGTCGATACCCTGCGGATTAAGTGCGATCGGGCACTAACCGAAACCGGGTATTCTCGTTTAGTTGTGGCTGGTGGGGTGGGCGCAAACAGGCGCTTACGCTTGGTATTATCAGAGCTAACAGCGGGTCGATCGGGTAAGACTTATTTCCCTGCACATGAGTATTGCACGGATAACGGCGTGATGATTGCATATGCAGGTGCCTTGAGGTTAAAGGCTGGTTTGAAGGATGAAGATGTTTCTGACGTGTTGGCGCGTTGGTCGCTCGAGGATTTGAGTAAAATTCCAGCGTGATATTTTTAAGTTTCGGTGCCGCTCAGCAATCGTTGAATGTTACTGCGGTGACGCCAGATGAGTATGGAGGATATTACACAAAATACTACGGTGACTGAGGTTGTAGAGCCTGTCCAATACACGAGCAAGGGCAGCGTGCCAAAAGCTATGATGGCGGCAAGCGATGATATCTTGAAAACCTTGGCGAACAATAACCAAATTGCAATAATGGCGAGACCAATCATCCAGTTAAATCCGACAGCAACTGAAATAGATGTCGCGACACCTTTGCCGCCATTGAAACGAAAGAATACTGGGTAACAATGCCCCAGAAAAGCACACAATCCGGTCAGCGCGACGATCAATTCACTGCTCGTTAGCCATTGTGCTACGAGTACCGGAATTAGCCCCTTCAATGAGTCGCCAGTGAGCGTTAAAATAGCCGCTTTCTTGCCTGCTATGCGCAATACGTTGGTGGCGCCTGGGTTTTTTGATCCGTCACTTCTTGGGTCAGTAAACCCCATTAGCTTGCTTAAGATAATGGCAGAGGATAACGATCCTAGAATATAGGCGCCTATAAGTAGGCTGATTGTTTCGAGTAATGTGGTAGTCACGTTATCTAGCTATTGTTTTATATAAGAGTGTCCATACTTTATCAGAATATATTGAGTTTGGCAGTATGCGATTTGAAAGCAAGAGTTTGAATGAAAAAGCAGGTGTGAAGAAAACGTTGTCAGTCAATCAGCTTAGTAACCGGTCAGGTCAAGGTGGACCGATTACCTTGCTGCATGGCTGGGGTATGAGCGCTTCTGTTTTCGATCCGCTGAGAGATTTGTTATCTCTGTCTCATCAGCTTGACGTGGTTGCGGTCGACTTGCCTGGCTACGGACAAAATCAGTGGGATGAGTCGCTCAGTTTTGAGGATCAGGCTGCTTTGATTAGCGAGCAAGTGCCGGAGGGTGTGCTGCTCGGCTGGTCAATGGGCGGATTGTATGCCATAGAAATGGCAAGGCAAGACCCAGGTCGTTTTAATCGTTTGATTTTGATGTGTTGTAACCCTTGTTTTGTATGTCGCGAGAGTTGGCCTTTAGCTGTTGATGAATCAGTATTTGACGACTTTTCTCAATCGTTACAGAGCGGTTGGCGGAGCACTATAAAACATTTTTTGTCATTGCAAATGTTGGGCAATCCTAATGCTCGGCAGTTGGTTCGGAATTTAATGATAAAACTTGAGAAGGCCGGTGAGCCTGATGAGGACGCATTACGTTTTGGGCTTGATTTATTGAAGTCTGCAGATGCTCGTTCAGCCTTATCCCAGTTGAAAATACCAATCGACATGATTTTTGGAGGGCTTGATGCATTGGTTCCTGTGAACGTTGCGAAAGAAATAAGTAAAGTTAACCCTAGGATTCAGGTAGAATTGCTGCTCGATGCTGCACACGCACCTTTTTTATCGCATACAGCACAAATTGCCTCGATGATCATTGCAAAATAATGAATCGAATGATGTTTGAATTTCTCACCCCTCTCATACTTAATTAAGGTTTCGCTCTTGGATTTGCTGAATTTGCCTCGGCTGGATAAGGCTGCGGTTAAAAAATCATTTAATCGCGCGGCTAAAACTTATAATCATGCTGGCGTCTTGCAGGACGAGGTGCTGTCTAGGCTGTTAGGTCGATTACAGTATGTGCGCCTTGAGCCTGCGTCGATTATCGATATTGGTTGTGGTACGGGTCGAGGTGTCGCTGGCTTACAGAAAATTTATTCTGGCGCTAAAGTGGTCGGCCTTGATATGGCTTACTCGATGTTGCAAGAGACTAAAAAACAATTCGGTTTCTTCAGTAAGAAACGAATGGTTAATGCCGATATGGAACGTTTGCCTATTGCGAGCGACAGCTTTGACCTGATGTTTTCCTGTTTGGCCATTCAGTGGGCGAACGACATCAATGTCGTGTTTCGTGAGGTGGCTCGCATTGGTAAGCCTGGCGGGTTGTTCATGTTCGCTACTTTTGGGCCATCGACACTTGTCGAGCTACGAGACAGCTGGTTTGAAGTTGATCGGCGTCCGCATGTGCACCAGTTTATTGACATGCACGACATTGGTGATGCTTTGATGAAAGCAGGTTTTTCTCAGCCGGTAGTCGATGCCGAGGTAATCAAGCTCGAATACAGCAGTTTCCGTGAGGTACTCAATGATTTGAAAAATATTGGTGCCAGTAATGCCGATAAGAATCGAAGTAAAGGTTTGATGACACCGGGTCGATTGAAAAAGCTAGAGGCGGCTTATCATGAAAAAGGATTTCAGGATGGCAAATTCATTGCCAGTTATGAAGTTATCTACGGTCATGCCTGGATCAACGAAGCGCCTCCTACTGCATAGGGGGCAGCAGCGGATGTGGCTGTATCCATCCCATGAGAAACGATAGGCCAAGTACAATGAACAGCGTGATGGATAGTATAATTCGAATGGTGAGTAATTTTGCTGTGCGTTCCTTGTTCTCTCTGTCTCTGATGAAGGTGAACATGCTAGCAGCGAGGCTGGCTAGTATCAGAACAAATAGTATTAAGATGATAAATTTTATAAGCATAATTTTAGGCAGGTAATTTTAGGAACTTGGTTAAATGAGCACAGATTCTATGGGTAGTAAATGCGCACCCTTTATTCGCGATTAAAGCGATATCAATATTGTGAAATGAATTTCGATGCGATAGTCGTCTCAATAGATGCTTGTGTAAGCGAACAAATAAGTCAGTTTACTCGATAGGGGCTTTGACTGCGATATGATTTTTCTTAAATGA
>JBLILW010000122.1:0-7411 GCA_047638435.1 Urechidicola sp. | reverse complement strand
GGCATTAGAGTCAAAGGCAAACATTAATTACTGATCCTGAGAAATTGAAATCAAACCGTTAAGACCAAAGTGTCGAGCACACATATTTGCAGCCGATTTATCCTAATTCCGACAGGTTCCTAGTGACTAAATATTGGTTCAAACTATAGCTGAGGGTAGACCTAATAGTCAGTCTGAGTGTATTTGAACCGACTTAATCACCTGGGCCCAGACTAAAACCATGCGAATCTAAAGCTTTCTGCTATAATAAACGGTCCCTTCGCAATTTTAAGGCGCATCTTACATGTTACAACGCAAAAAATTAGACCTGCACATGTTCGATACAACCTCTTGTGCGAAACCCCACCCGTAAATGTCTATTACCCGGCTTTTCCAGGGGTTACTGCTTGGTCTTTTGATTAGCAACTCCGTCGTTGCTGAACAAGATTTGAGTGACCCTTCGCAAGTAATAAAAGCCATTCAAAGCTTAAACTGGATTACCGAAGAATACCCACCATTTAACTATCGAGATCCTAGTACGGGAGAAATAACCGGTGCTTCAGTCGAAGTGTTAATGCAGATTTTTGCTAAATTAGGGATTAAAAGCGAGAACATAAATATTAACCTGTATCCCTGGGCGCGGGGCTATCACATGGTTTTAAATGATACTGGAACCGTATTGTTTTCAACCACTTACACACCGAAAAGACTGAAAAATATGAAATTTTTGGGGCCAATTGCACCAAATGTTGTGACAGTTACCGCACGCAAGTCCAGCCAGTTAAGCATCGCGTCAGTAGAAGACTTGAATCAGTTAAAAATTAGTGTGGTAAGAGATGATATCGGTGAACAACTGCTAGTTGGGCAAGGTGTCAAGCCAGAGGCAATCGACCAGCTTAATTCCGGCTTGAGTATGGTGAAGAAATTGGCTTCTGCACGAGTTGATGCGATCGCATATACATATGTCACAACATTAAAGCTGTTTGATCAGGCCAAAATTAATCCTGATGACTTCGAAATAATCTTTGTATTAAAACGATCCAACATGGGTTACGCCTTCCACAACGCTACTGACGACCGTATTCTAGAGCCCATGCGTCAAGCGCTGGATGAGTTAATCGTTGATGGCACCCGAGCAAAAATATTGGCTAAATATGGCCTCGAATCACCAAATGATTAAACTCAAAAATTCAATTGGCCTGCGCTTACTGCGCTATGTGTTTGCTTGTTATCTGGTTGTTGCTGTTGCAGTCACTGGTGTACAACTGGTCTCTGAGTATCGTCATGTTAAATCTAATTTGATTGCCCAATTATATGGTTTAGAAAACACCTTCAAGGATAGCATCGTGACTTCACTGTGGTCATTTGATACACCCCAACTCGAAGCCACGCTGTTTGGAATGCAGAAAATAGATATGGTATCGGGCATTAAAATTGAGAATCAACAGCAAGATATCATTGCATCCATAGGCACAGTGCTCACAAGTGAGAGTCAGATCGTTTCAACTAAACAGTTGGAATATACCGGTATGTTAGAAGCAAAAATCATTCAGCCTAACACCACTAAAAAGCAAACGCTTTTCGAATACCGGTTTCCAATAGAATATCAGGAAGACAAGGATGCCCCGATCAACTTACTCGGTTATGGTCTTATATATGCCAGCGAAAACATAATCATTGAGCGTGTTAAATATAGTTTCATATTGATCATCATCAACTCAGTGATAAAAACGCTCGCTTTGTGGTTTTTCTTTCTGTTTTTTACCAATAGAGTGGTCGGCCAACCGTTGAATGCGTTGGCAAACGCGGCCAGCTCTTTTAACCCAGACAAACTGGAAACACTCAATAGCTCAAAAGAACTCGATAAAATAATCGATGCAAAACATGAGGATGAACTTTATTTATTGGCGAACAATTTTAATCAAATGCGTGTCGCTATCGTGGAAAAAATTGACATTATCGAGTCACAAAAACAGATGTTGGAAAAACGCGTGTCAGAACGCACAAAATCTCTTACAGAGGCCAACATCAATCTACAATATTTGGCTTTGCACGATACATTGACATCGCTACCGAATCGAACCTTATTCAACGATCGTCTAGATCAGATGCTTAAAGCCGCGTCCCGCAATAAAACAAGATTCATTGTCGCCTGTATCGACCTTCAAAATTTCAAAACGGTTAACGATACGTATGGGCACCAAATTGGCGATCAACTGCTTGCTGCAATAGCCGAACGAATGTCAAATTTTTTGCGTAGTACCGACACGCTGGCGCGTATTGGTGGTGACGAATTTTTTGCGTTACTTCCGATTGTAAATGATAGCGACAGCGAAGTAATTGCAGAGCATCTTGTTAATTCTTTTTATGAACCATTTATTTTTGAGCACAATGAAAGTATCCGTGTCTTTACAAGCGCTAATATTGGTACGGCTATCTACCCAGAACACGGTGAAAATGCCGATTCTTTGATTAAAAATGCAGACATGGCAATGTATCAGGCCAAACAATCTGGCATCAGTTATGCCAACTACAGCAGCGAAGAAGATTCGATACTGAGAAGACAGGTAAAGATAAGCCAGGATATTAAAACAGCTATCGAGGAGGATCAATTCTATTTAGTTTACCAACCCATATTAGAATATAAGACTACGCGCGTATCCAAACTAGAAGCATTGATTCGTTGGCAGCACCCTACTTTCGGTTTGCTTTCTCCAGTGGAATTTATTCCAATTGCTGAGCGCAGTGACAGCATCTATGAATTGACCCAATGGGTTTTTCAGACTGCCTGCAGACAGTGTCAACAATACCAACTGCTTGACGGCTCCATGTCTGTATCAGTCAATATTTCGGGGCGCGTATTTAATCTGCCTGAGGTGCCTGATTTGTTAGAAAAAATATGCAAGACATTCAATGTACTACCCAGCAGTATTAACCTCGAAATTACTGAAACTACTGCGATGGGTAAACCTGAGCAGGCGTTCAACATATTAAACCAGCTGACCAGTAAAGGTTTTACGATATCGATAGACGATTTTGGTACGGGTTATTCGTCGTTTTCTTACTTAACCGAATTGCCGGTAAACGAGCTAAAAATCGATAAGAGCTTCTTGCTAAGTACGAATGAAAACACTAATAAAGTCATAAAAGCGATGATTGATTTAGCCCATCTGTTAGATCTGAAGGTGGTTGCGGAAGGTGTAGAAACTGTAGAACTTTTGGATATGTTAAACGGAATGAACTGCGATTTCGCACAAGGTTTTTATATTTCAAAACCACTACCCATTAAGATGCTTTACCAGTGGTTACTCGGTGAAGAAGAAAAGCATGCTGTTTTTGTTTAGGCGTTGTGCAAAACTAAAGATCATAACGTTTAAATGCTGTAAAACGACGTTATTTATTATCATCCGCAGGCTACTTTAGAAAGGCATTCTCACATGAAAGTCTAATGATATTCTCAAAGGCATCTTTCGTCACCAGAACCTGATCTTGCAGCTTAACCCCATTAATGACACCGGCTTCGCCAACAATGGCTTCAACACAATTCACTATGCCCGCTTTTAATGCTGTTGCAGCATGAGCAAGAAAAACTAGCGAACAAATTACTATTCTATATGCTGTTATATCCGCAAGTAACCTTTAAAAACACTTCAAAAAAAACAGAGGCATGGAAAGCTTGGTTTTAATATTGCTACTCTTCAAAAAATAATATTCCATGACCTTATCTCAAGACTATATCGACATCCTTCGAGCTGCCCATCTTGTCTGCTTTGCTTCAGGAATGTGAACTGGTCTCTATTTTGAATTTTGGTCATTACGACTTTCAGTGATCCACTAGACACAAATTAAAATACTTTTGAATCTAAATGTCTAGATTTCTCTAGTCTTTGCCGGTATTTAGGTTACCGGCATTGGTCTTGTCTATATTCGCACTGGATTTGATATTTCCACATTTTCTCCTAAGCTCTGGCTCAAGATTGAGCTTGAGACATTCATGATCTTAATCTTGATCGGTTGGGTTGTTATTCCGATACTGAAGTCCAATATTGGACGCTCATTTATCTAGCTTCCGCGTCGACAGTTAATGATCACGGCACAAATCAGTATCACTTCGTTGTTCTGCTCGACGCCTGGACTGCCGTAGGCTCAAGCGTAGTACTTAAAATAGCCCCTTGGGATCTATTGCTCCCATCGTTTATCCTGAACATCGTCACTCCTGCGCATCCATGTGCTCGTGACATACCGTTCATCCTGAACATAAAAAAGGCCTCTATCTTTCGATAGAAGCCTGTTTTAATCTAGCTTAACTTGAGAGCACCTCTAAAAATAATGGTTTCCTCGTGACTGTTTTTTGCTTCTGTAATTACTCAGATACTTGAGCCTTCATCACCGCTACAGCCCTTCGATTCGCAAGACGACCAGCTTTTGTATCATTGCTTTCAATTGGTCGTGCTTCACCATACCCCAGTGCAGAAACTCGATCTGCTGCGATATCATAGCGTTCGATCAAAATAGTCATAACAGCTTCGGCTCTTTCCTTAGACAGGTTAGTGTTGAAAGCATCATCACCTTGATCATCGGTATGACCTTCAATTATGGTATTCACCTCATTGTACTTGTTCAGAAAGTTGGCAGCCTTTTCAATTTCTGCCAAATGTTGTTCGGTAATAAAATTAGAGTTAATCGCGAAGTTAATTTTGAGTATGGCTTCTTCTGAATAGGTGACTACCAATTTACAGCCTTTCTCGTCAACTGCCAGACCAACAGCAGTTGTTGGGCAGTTATCCTTATAATCGACGACACCATCACCATCCGAATCTAAAGCACAACCTTTCGCATCAACCTTGGTTCCGGCCGGTGTTGTTGGACATTTCTCGGCATGGTTTGGTACACCGTCATTATCTGTATCTAAAGCACAACCTGTCGAATCTACCTGAACCCCGGATGGGGTAGCTAAACAATTATCATTTGGATCGATAACACCATCGTTGTCACTATCTGCTGGCGGGACTACCTTAGTTTGGTCGTTAAAGGCATAACTCAATCCAACTGAAAGGACGTTATCAAACCCTCTGGCTTCTTTACTATAAATTAAACGGGCGTCTGCTTTTGCCGACCAGTGATCGCTCAGTATCATACGTAGACCTAGGCCTGCGCGCAGTTGTGTTTCTTTGTCTGTGCGGACTGTATTTTTAAAATCAGCATGACCGAGGCCTAAAGCACCATAGGGCTGAATAGCATCATGCACGTTGCTTTCGTCTGATTTGAAGTAATAAAGGCCATCTATGCCATATTGAGTTAGGTCAACATCACTCCTGCCTCTATCCCCAGAAGGAGACGAGTCCATCCAGAATATTTCCGCGCCCCAACCATTGCTATAGCGATGCTCCAGGCCTATTGAGAATAATTGATCTGACTTTAAAAGACGGTCGTGGTCAAAGTCCTGTATTCCAAATGATCCGTTGATATAAGTATTACTGTCATTGGCAAAAGCTGGCATAGCGCCAGACATACCTGCGACCAAAGTTGAAATTAAAAGTGACGTTTTTAAATTAGACATTTTTATCCTATGTGAGCCCAAAAAGAAGATTGTAACTAAAAGTTAGTTTGAGAAAATAAATAGTTAATCATTGCGAAGAACTCCTTTACTGACTACTTTTGAACGCCTCATAACGGACAATAATAGTCAGAATAAAACCGGTCCAAAATAGAAAAATGATGCGCGTCTGGAATTATTTTATATTGCGCTCTGAGCCCACGTCCCCATGCTTTCTTTAGTTGAGACGACTGTTTTTTATATTCATCACTCTCTAGGTTCCCAACCAAAAGATTCAATTCAATTGAGTCTGATCGATGTCGGAATCTATCAAATAAAGGACTCACCTGCTTCGATGTATTAGGGTTGAGTTGCAAAGCCTGATTAATAGAAGTCATTACCAGTGGCTGTAAATCATAGAGACCACTTAACGCATTTAAGCGCTGGAACGGGGGGTGTTCATAACCTTGCCCAGCCCAGTTAGTCGTCACTAGTCTAGCCAGTAAATGGGCACCCGCCGAATGGCCTGTTATTTGAATGCGTCTGATATCACCAAACGCTTCGCCATTCGCAAGTATCCACCGAGTGGCTTTTTGTATTTGAGACATTATTTCGGCTACTGTCACCCAAGGACAAAGATCATAGTTGACGATAATAGCGCATTCATCTTGCCGATTAATGTGTTCAGCGACAAAGCTGAACGAGTCTTTACTCAGAGCCTGCCAATACCCACCGTGTAAGAATATATGAATGGGTGCCGTGTTTGTTGTCGCAGGAAATATATCGAGTATTTCTCTCTCTGATTCTCCATATTGCAGGTTTAAATGGGCTGTTGATTTTTCTCGGTAGCTTGTACTGCGTTGAGACCAGTCGGCTAAATAATTAGCAAAGTCAGGTACGGCTAGCCGATTGTTGTATTGCTGTTCTAGGTAAGGATCGATCTCGGATGTCACTTCATACTCTCGGATAACGTAATAGTTTTAGCACCAGAAGTCTGGGACCGTATGGCTCAGCATTAGGTAGCAATATATCAAATAATTTTTTATTGGTCGATTAATTCAAATTATTGGTTTATAAGTTGAGTCCAACTGCGATGCTTCGGTATTCTAAGTTTAAACGCCACTCTTTTCAAAACTGATTGGATGTCGTATCGTTGGAATTCTGTCGAGGAAATATATTTGAACACTCAAATTTTATGATGCAAAAGGTTCTAATCGGAATACTACTATCGGCAATATTAAGCGCCTGCGCCAATTACAATCCTATGGTAAAGCCATCAGAGAACCAATATTACACAGTGCAGTCTGGTGACAATCTCGATTCGATAGCGTTTTTACTTGAGGTGTCTCCGACACTTTTAATCCGAGTCAACCCCACTATCGATCCAGATAACTTAACAGCAGGCTCACGCCTCGTTGTGCCAGGGGCATCAGCGCAGAGCCAAGTTTATAATTCAATTCAGAGCACCACTTATATTTGGCCTGTGTCCAATGTCGATGTTTCGTCACCCTTTGGTGAACGGTGGGGCCGTCTACATTCAGGTATTGATTTACGGGCACCGCGAGGTACGCCAATAAAAGCCTCATCCCACGGTAAAGTGATTTTTTCAGGGCGAAAAAATGGTTATGGCAAAATTATTGTTATTGCCCATGCGGGTGGTGTTGAAACAACCTATGCTCATAACAGTCGAAATTTGGTCAAAGTAGGGCAGCGGGTTAAAAGGGGAAAGGTTATTGCAAAGGTGGGTCGAACTGGCAATGCCACTGGAAATCATGTTCACTTTGAAATTCGTCGACGAGGAAAAGCGATTAATCCTAAGCGGTATTTACCCGCCATTCATTGACATACTGGCATTTGATGCTTCTAGAAAATCTAGCCTAAGTTTTTGATAAGCCC
>JBLILW010000121.1:0-7525 GCA_047638435.1 Urechidicola sp. | reverse complement strand
GGCTAGAGGTGGCTCGTATAGCCGCTGAACGTGGGCATTCGGTTGAGGTTTTCGAAAAAAATAAAAGAGTCGGTGGACAGTTAGCGCTATGGGCCGCAGCACCATCAATGGGAGAACTTGGCAATATTATTCGTTGGCGGATCAGTGAGTTGGATCGACTGGGGATTAAGATACATCTGAATCAGGCGATTGAAAAAGCCCATCTTGATAATTTAAATGCAGACGAGATTGTGATCGCAACTGGCTCGAATGATTTTAATCAGCGAGTTCCTGGTGAACACGCAATACAAATAGTAACGCCACATGCTCTGCTTCGAGGTGGTGCAGTTCAAGCAATCAAAGCATTGGTTATCAACGAAGGTCGTGGTCAGGCTGGTCTGGCGGCAGCTGAGCTACTGGCCTGGAAAGGAATCGAAGTTGAAATTATTTCTAGTGACATTGCTGTCGGCGCAGATATCGACCCTACTAACCGTACGGCCTGGCTTATGCGATTGGGTGAAAAAGGCTGTCATTTCAGTGCTGCTCAGATTGTTGTCAGTGCTGAAGGGAATCGAGTCACTTGTCGTAATGTATACGATGATCGAGTAAATCATCGAGAAGAGATTGATCTAATCGTTAACTGGCAAGGGTGTCGGGTCAATAATAGTTTAACTGCCTTATCAGGTATACCTTCGGAAAAGGTGCATTATATTGGGGATTGCGTGAGCCCTAGAAATGTTGAGATTGCTATTGGTGAAGCTGAGGAGTTGGGTAACAGGCTCTAAGTCATTTCTAAAATTCACTGCAGGGTTATTGCCTTTAGCCACAAAGATAAGAGTCAGATATTTATAGATCAAATTTTTGACTATGTGATACTTCGACTATAACAAGAGGGGATAATTGGCTATCAAAAAACAAGTGGGAATGTGGAGATAAGACCGTCTCGAACTAAACTGTCAGAACAAAGAACAGTCACTTTTTGCCCAGGGTTCCAATAGTCACGATCAATCATAGAAAGGCCTATATTTTTTTTGAGTCGTGGGGAATAAATACCAGAAGTCACATCACCAATTTTGATGTCTCTATTGTCACCCGCCATAACAGGCCAGGATTTTGAGCAAGTGGGGCAGGGCTCCCCATCAAATATGATAGCGCGAATTTTTTTTGTGATCCCCTTTGCTTGAATTTTCCGCAGAGCCGTTAAGCCAATGAAATCGATCGAGCCGTCCAGAACGACATAGTCATCCATGCCGCACTCAAGTGGATTGTTTTGGCGTGTCATTTCGTTGCCATATGAGAATAAGCCACCTTCTATACGCTCAATCAAATTGGGGCATCCAGGTGAAATATTAAACGACTGACCCGCATCCCATATGGTATCCCAGAGGTCGTGGCCTAATGCTGAATCATCAAGATAGATTTCAAACCCACCTTGCTTAGAGTAACCGGAACGAGCAATAACCTGACTTGTGCCCTTGAAATCAAATCTTTCATATCGAAAAAATTTAACTTGGCGGATTTCTTCACCAAAAACTTTTGCCATTAGGTCTTCGGCTTTTGGTCCTTGAACCGCCAATGGGGATACATCAGGTTCATCGATTTCAACGTCCATGCCGGCACCAAGGGCGAGCCCTTTTGCCCAAAGTAGGACATCAGAATCAGCAATTGATAACCAATATCGATCATCTTCTAATTTTAGTAATACTGGATCATTAATCATTCCACCGTTTTCATCAACCAGGGGGACATAAAGACATTGTCCAACCGTTGCATTGCTGATATCTCGCGAAGTCATCCACTGCACAAGTCTGGTTGCATCCTTGCCTTTTATTTCTACCTGGCGTTGGACTGATACATCCCAGATTTGTACGTGTTCGCTTAAATGCCAGTAGTCTTCAGCGACTGATTTTTGAAAAGCCTTTGGTAGCAGCATATGATTGACTACGGAGAAACCACGAACACCCGCTGCTTCAACTTTATCTGTATAGGGTGTCCGCCGAATGCGACGAGACATGTTTAAGCCGTCTGATGACATTAATATATTCTCTTTCGAAATTTTAGCTCGAACACCAAACTGAATAGCTATTGGGTGAAAGCATTAATGGAATGTGATACTGGCCACTAGGGTCTGGCATGGTGAAACGAATAACCACTTCTTGCATAATGCTGACACCTGATAATGGTAAGTCTTGGCTTTCAAAATAGGCCCCAGCTTGGAATACCAGTTCATAACGGTTGGCACACTCTTCCGCTGACAAGGAGAGTTTTTCAGAAAAACGTCCACCTTCATCGGTTGATGTTTGAAGCAATGTTTCGCGCTCACCCGATTGGCAGATTCGAATTAGTTCAACTGCAATATTACCTGCATGAGTACCATTGACTGAATTGAGTGTGTGACTAGTAATAAGGGCCATATTTGTTCCTATTAGATTGTTTTAAAGCGCTAATTATTCAATAGATGCTTTATCACGTTTGTTTGTAGTCGCCAGCACAATCGGGCTAATGACACCTTTGGCTTTAACGTTAATACAGGCTGTCTTGCCACTGGCGATCGCACGCTGAATGGCCGGTGCTAATTGGTCGCGTGTTTCGACTAGTTCTCCGTAACCACCGAGTCCTTCAAATAGGCTATGGAATGGAATGTCACGAAAGTCGGTAGCGTAGTGCTGGCCGTTTTCAAACAGACGTTCCTGTTGTTGGGAAATACAGTCGAGTCCACCATTGTTATCAATTACAACAACGATTGGGCGTCCTTCTTGAAAAGTCGCCTCGATTGATAAGCCGCCAGAAAGAAAAGCACCGTCACCACTGATTAACACCACATTTTTATCCGGATGGACTATTTTAGCTGCCATTGCAAATGACACGCCTACACCGAGCAGGCTAAAGTTTCCTGGGTGAAGGGTGCCACCCAACTTCTTGCCATGCCATCCCGCTAGGTTGACTGCAATTTCGGACCAGAAATGCGTGTTGCCACCATCAAACACGAGCCAGTCGTCATCACCCATTTCATTTTGAACATCGAGGGACAATTGCAAAGGGTGAATTTTATCGGTTTTCGCATCGGCGGCTGCGGTATGAACGGACAATTCTTTCAGTGTTTCTGCGACCCACTCGCCGCGCTTATTTCGATTTTCTTGGTACCAGCTGTTATCAAGATTCCATTTTTTGTCTGTCTTGAGTTTTTTCAAGGCATCAAAAAATGCACCCGGATCGCTCAGTAATACGTGATCAGCTGCTCGATTACGATCTAGTTCTTCCTGTGATCCATTCACACAAATTAACTGGGTAGATTCTAGGAAGAACGGCGGATTACCGAAGTTCATTTGATTGTCGAGTTGACCACCCACCATGATCACAACATCGGAATTATGAATGGCATGCTTAGAGGGTTGATATTGATGGAAGTCGGCCAGACCCATATAGATGTCTGACTCCTCACCTAACAGCTTTTGATGATAAGGCACATTGAAAACCGGAATTTTTAATTCACGAGCGGTATTTTCCAGTTTGTTTTCAGTGCCAGACCACCAAATACCGTGACCACCAATAATGACAGGACTTTTTGCTTTCGCAATTATTTCAAGAATAGGTAACAGTGCACTGGGATCTGGCCAGGCACGGGGTGGCAGCTTTGGCATGTGATCGAACGGACGCTCTTCCTTTCCTGCATTCTCTTCAAAAGACGAAAACATAATGTCGACAGGTAAGCTCAAATGGACTGCACCGGGATAGCCACTGAGAGCAATCTTCCAAGCTCGGTCAACAAATTCATAAATGCGGGTGCCATCGGTTATGCTAATGCTGTATTTGGTCAATGGGGTGGCGATACCGACATCATCAATTTCTTTGAATCCACCAGCGCCTTGACGTTTGAGTGTGCTTGAACCCGTTACAAAGATAACTGGAGATCGCTCACCCCAGGCTTCCATCATGGCTGGCACGGCATTGGCAAACCCTTCTGGTCCCACAATACAGACCGCTGGTTTGCGCGTGATTCGGGTCATGCCGTCAGCAAGATGACCGGCAACTTGCTCATGAGGGCAGTTGATCACCGGCATTTCATAATCCATAAATCCTTCTAATGCAGGATTGCAAAAGCCACCAGCGAGCGTAAAGACATGCTCAACACCCTTATCACGTAAGGCACTTGCAAGAATTTTTCCGCCTCTTATTTTTGTCAGTTGATTCATTTAAATAATTTACCTTTAAATTAGTAAAACAATTATGTCGCTTTAATGCCCAGAGCAATTAGGTTGGCGGTTAAAATAAAACATTAGCATCAACAGTTTCACAAACGGGCTGATACATAACTGAAACCAGCCCATGCCCTCGCTTCGATTACAAATATTTATGGACCAAATACCAAACGGTAACCCCATGTCATAACCTAGAATGCGTTTGCCTAGTTAGCGTTCCTATAAGCTAACCTGCACACGTGACTGCAAGCGCATGTTCCTGGTAGCTGATTGATTTAGTTGCCGACTCCCTTCGGTAGCCGTTACGCCATCGACGAAACAAAATATGTTTTATGGCTGTCGTTTACGCCCAAGTAAACGAGCATCATCAGTACAGTCAATGTGCCTGCAAACTTTAGGAGACGAAGTGTCAAAATGGCTAATTATTTTTTCCCTTCGAGTGTGAGAGATATAAGTTTCGACTTCAGGTATCTAACCGTCTTAGTATAGGCGTGAGGTAATTAAAGCGTCTAATTGAATTATTTTTCTAATGTATGCAGATATGCTATAGATCAATGTATTAACGTTGATTCTATGCGGGTTTGAGTAGGAGATGCAAAATAACCATATTTTTCTAAGCCGTTGGGTATACCGGCGAAGCTGAGCACATATTCTCTCGTGATGTCAGGATTTTTGTCACCTTCAGCCTGATCTTGCGCATGTGGTGTAAACGCCGATCAAGACTGGCATTTGTCAGCGAAGCAATAGGGTCTTTCTTCGCCCCGATAAGAATATATTCCTCCCAATGTCCTGTCACAGCGCGATTCCATTGCGCTGACTAGTTAAACCCACCTGTGTCTTTTTAAGGCATCCTTTCCACTATCTTTTGAAAATTTATTTAGATGTCATCACGTTAACGCCGTCCCAATCATCCGACGGCGGGTTGGCCTTCATGTCAGTGCAGCGGACTAGGTAGTCATTGGCCAGTGGGTCAACGGGATTAGCTTTGATCGCTTTTTCAAACGCCTGGAATGACCGGTCCCATTCCATACCGCGATACAGTTTGATACCATCATTGAAGTAACCCACTGCATCATTCAGGTTCGGAAAGGTTTTTTCATTGTGATAATCGAGGCATTCGAACACGTTAACGGGCTCGGTCTTACCCTTCACAATAACGCGGTCGATCTCTCGCAGTCGGTAGACACCATTCAGCTTGGCAACCGTATATTCAGAGAGCAGTAACCGTGCATGGTATTGTTTACAAGCGCTTTCCAGCCGAGCGGCGAGGTTAACACCATCGCCAATCATCGTGTAATCCATACGTTTTTTAGAACCGATGTTACCCGCCACGATGCTGTCAGTGTTCAGGCCTATGCCCATTTCAACCGGTAGCTCGCCCCGCGCCCTGCGCTCAGCATTCCATTCCCACAGACGGGTGATCATGTTGATAGAACACCGCATGGCGCGATCTTCGTCATCGTCATGGGCCATCGGAATCCCAAAGGCTGCCATAATCGCGTCACCAATGAACTTGTCGAGCATGCCGCCCTGTTCTGTGATGCAATCGACCATCAGTTCAAAATATTCGTTCAGCAGTGCAACAGTGCCCTGCGCACCTAAAGTCTCAGTAATTGTGGTAAAGCCACGAACGTCCGAGAACAGTACAGTAGCAGTCGTTTCCAAACCGCCCATTATATCATCTGACCCACCAGACATCATTTGATCTGCCAACACTGGATCCATATACCGTGACAGTGTCGACTTAGCTGCCTTTTCAGCCGTTATGTCTTCGATCATCACCATGGAACCTAGATGATCATCCTCGCCAGATTTCAGTGGTAGGAACGTCAGGTTGGTTGAAATAGTGGTTTCACCAAAGGTGAGGTCGACGCCAATTAACTCGTCTTCTTCCTGAATCTCATTTGTCTCCGTCAGTTTGTCGATTAGCATCTGATTTTGTTCGCCAAAGATAGTCAATGCTTGTTTGACGATCTCATTTTCTTTCATGCCAATCATTCGGGCAGCGGCAGCGTTACAGGTTTTGATTGCCATGTCTGTATCAATGGTGATAACACCGTTGGCCATTGATTGCAGCATAGCCTCATTATAGTTTTTCATTGACTGCACGTCGCTAAACAGCTTGGCGTTCTCTAGGCTAATCGCAATCTGTGCGGTAAATGCTTTCAGGCGGCTTTCGTCCTCTTCATCGAACGGGCCGCCAGCCTTGTTCAAAACCTGAGTAACGCCAATGACCTTTCCAGTTTTGTTAACAACAGGAACGGCCAACATGGATCGTGTGAAATATCCGGTCTGCTTATCAAAACCCGGGTTAAATCGCAGGTCCGCATAAGCATGCGGAATGTTGATGGTCTTGCCAGAAGTAAACACGGCACCGGCGATGCCAGCGCTATTCGGCAGCCTAATCTCAAAGCTGGTAAGTCCCGCACCAACATGGCTGAACAGCTCATTTGTCTTTTCATCGTTCAGAAACAGCGTCGATCGGTCGGCTTCAAGCATGCGGGTCGCCTCGGTCATCACCTTGTTCAATAGTTTTGACAGTTCCAATTCTGAGGTCATGTCTGAAATGACGTTCAGAAACTCAACTTCTTTTTGGCGGCTTTTTTCAATCTTTTCGACCAACTGCAATGACTGTAAGGTAATAGCACACTGAGTTGTAATACCTTGCAAAACATCCAGGTCTATCGTTTCAAAGCCTCCTTTCTTGTTTAACAACTGAGCGACGCCAATCACTTCGTTTTTGGCGGTGCGGATTGGTACGCAGAGCAAATTATCAGTCTTAAATCCTGTCTCAAGGTCAACGGCTTTGTTAAAACGCTTATCCGCATAGGCGTCGGCGACAACTTCGCCCTTACCCGAATGAAAGACCGAGCCGGCGAGGCCTTCGTCGTTCATCATCCGGATTTCTCGAACCCTAAGGCCTGTAGCCACCCTGCTGAACAGCTCACCCGTGGAGTCGTCGTTCAAGAATAGTGTGCCACGGGCCGCATCTGTTTGCTCACAAGCGAGGCTAACTAGTGTTTCAAGGACCATATCCAGGGTGTCTTGTGCCGCTACTTGGCGCGACACATCCAACAACATTTTTAGGTGGCTAAGCTGTTCTTCATGGGTTTCACCTACTTGTTGGCTGGTAGTATCTTCAAGCATCCACCATCTCCTTATCTAACTGGTCCCGCAAGGCAGAGATAGTGCTCATTAATTCCTCAACATTGTCCCGATAGGTCAGGTTTTGACCCTGTATTTCTTCGTTCTGGTGCAATTTCATTTCATCCATCTCGTCGCGTAATGCGGCGATGGTATCATGCATATGGTTTAAATCAGCTGTCGCGATGGCTTTTTCAGATTGC
>JBLILW010000120.1:0-7538 GCA_047638435.1 Urechidicola sp. | reverse complement strand
TCAATAGATTGGTAAAAAACATCACTAGCCAATTCATTAGCTGCACCACAGCGAATCTCTTTGTAAAGACTCACGCCACTTTTTAATCCAGTCGCTTCACCTACCACCTGTTCGTAAAGCTGCTCTGCCGAATAACTCATTGCAGGCGTGAACCAGAAGGGGAGCAACAAAATTTGGATAAACTTTACTTTTATAATTTTCACTTGAATCGGCCTGTCATATAAATCCCAACGGGAAATAAAATCGCCCACCCAGTTGCGATAACCGCCATCGACATCATTGCCGACGCACCAAAAAAGGCATCACTAAGCTTAATGCCAGCCCAATAACTCATTGGCCCAAACACTGCGCCTACAATAACCGCAAGCCAACAATAGCGAGACAGCCAAGCAAGTGAGTGCATAAACGTGGCGGCAAACAAAACCCATAAACAAACCATCCAGATTGGCAAACTAAACCAAATTGCATCCGGATAAACAATCAAACCAAAAAACACTAATAACGAATCCCAGGTGATCCCGACGAGTGCTACCCATCCGATAATGCGCCATTCAGATTTACTTTGGACCACGTAACGATGATGGATTAACAGTGCAATCACGCTAAAGGCGACAGCCATTAAATTCCCACCTAGGACACAAACTGCCCAGCCCAACTGAAACATCACCAAATTAATGATTTTGAGCTTCATTATGCAAGCCTCAATAAGAAAGTTTTATTTAGAGAAACTCATTGGAACAATGTCATTTCAACAATGCAGCCGTGTTTTGGTTTCAAAACGCTGACTTAGGTCGCCAATCGGGCTTGGCAAACAAAATTTGTGATGTTCCAATGACGCGCTCTTCAAATGCGCCCTGGCAATAGCACAGGTAATATTCCCACATGCGGATAAAAACATCGTCGAAGCCTAAAGCCTTAACCTCGTCCAACTTCGCTAAAAACCGCTGCCGCCAGACGGCCAGTGTTTTAGCATAATCAAGCCCTATTTCTTCCATTCCTACCATTTGTAGATCGGTATGCTGTCTGACCGAAGACATCATCACTTCATGGCCGGGCAACGAACCACCCGGAAAAATGTACCGCTGAATGAAATCGACCGAACTACGGGCGTATTGGTAGCGTTGGTCGGGAATGGTGATCGCTTGGATTAACATCAATCCATTTGGCTTTAGTAAAGTCGCGCAACAGTTGAAATACTGCTGATAAAATTCGTGCCCAACCGCTTCAATCATTTCGATTGAAACTAACTTATCGAAGCTGCCTTTAAGGTCTCTATAGTCTTCAAAAATAACGTTAATTTTGCCTTCTAGTCCAGCATCAGCGACCCGTTTTTTTGCTGATTCGAATTGCTCTTTCGATATAGTGGTGGTGGTTACCTGACAGCCATAATGTTTAGCCGCATGAAGCGCCATGCCACCCCAACCCGTACCGATTTCAAGTAAATGATCGGATGGTTGCAAGGATAGTTTTTGGCAAATAACATCCAGCTTATGAACAGCCGCTTCATCTAAACCCATTTCAACTTGATCGTAAGTAGTAGACGCAAACATCGCAGATGAATACATCATTTCAGGGTCGAGAAATAAAGCGAAAAAATCATTACTCAAATCATAATGGGCCGAAATGTTACGTCTGGCCTTATTTGACGTATTCCGATTGAACCAGTGATAAGCCTTATCGAACAATCGATGGGTTAGTGGTTTTGAATCGTCCATACCATTCAGAAAATTAATATTGATCGACATCAGGCGTATCAAATCAACTAGATTGGGAGATGACCACTTGCCCAGCATGTAAGCTTCCGCCGCACCAATAGAACCACCAAACGCGATATCTCGATAAGCACTAAGATCATGAATGACAATTGTCGCACTAACAGTGCATGACTCTGTTTGTTGACCAAAAAACTTCAACCCACCTTCGCCGGTTTCATCTGCCTCAATTTTTTCTTCGAGATAGAGCGTACCAAGGGGGATTTTAGTCAATCGTTTCTCTAGCAACGTTTGGGCGAAGTTTTTCAATAAGCCACGCCGACTGCTGCCGGTTAATTTGGACTGTGTTAAATATGTCATAAACTAATTCTTTAGGTTATTGTGATTATTGTTTGATACACCATTCGAAAACTTTGGGTGATCATAGAAAGGAACTTTTTTGATGCCTAGCTTTAAAGCCTGCCAGTAAATTGAAGACGCCACCTTTACAGTCATCCATGGATGCTTCAACAAGATACCCGCAAGACTACTCGTATTAATCTCTCGCCTCTTTAAGGCCATGGTGGCATCCACGTGTCGCTCACCCTTATACCAGGTTTCAAGGTTTAGACTTAAAACCTTTGACGGACTATTACTGGTCCACTGGTATGTCATATCCATCGGATTAAAAGGCGACACATGCATTTCCTTTTGGAAACTCAAGCTCTGAATGCGTTGGTTTGGATCACATTTCAGCACATAACTTTTGCGTTCTTTCCAGGGCGTATTAGTCACTTCGGTAACTATGGTGGTTAATTTTTCTTGCTCATCAAAGCAGTAATAACTGGTAATTGGGTTCATATTGAATCCAAAATACCTAAGATTGGCGAGCATACGAATCGCACCTTTGTGCGCTTCGCCAGTCTCTTCTAAAATTCTATTTCGTATTGCTTGGTCTAACGATATTGTCGAATTACCCAAAAAATCGGCTCGTTCAAATCTGGCTGGCCGCCACTTCTTTTTTGACCACCAGGGAGACAAACTTAAAACTCGATCGAGTTCACTTAAGTCCAGGTACATCATAAATACCTGATAGCTAAACTTATGAACCACTGGATGGAATCGGCGATGCCTTAACCAACCCTGATAAATCGCGCTACGCACTGATTGCATCCTCTGGTGACCATTGCCGTTGTCTGGCCAATCGTAAACCTGGTAGTCGGTTAATTAACGTTGCAACATGACGCCCACTAACGACACCATCCTCATGAAAGCCATTCCCCAAATAAGCGCCTGCAAACCAGGTGTTGTTGGAACCATTGATGCTTTCAATTTTTTTGGCTGCCACTACTGAGTCCAAAGAAAATACAGGATGACTGTAACTAAACTGTTTAATTATTTTTGATTTATCAATTGCTTGCGTTGCATTTAATGTCACACAAAAAGTAGTGTCGGATTGAATTCCCTGCAAAATATTCATGTTATAGGTCAGAACTGCTCGCGCCTGAAAGTGATCGAAAAGCCTATAATTCCAGCTCGACCAGGCAACACGACGGCGCGGTAATAGATTCTCATCGGTATGCAGCACGACGTCGTTTTGCTGATAAGGAATCGCCGAAAGGGCCTGTTGTTCGGCCAAGGTTGCATCGTTTAACAAGGCTAATGCCTGATCACTATGGCAGGCTAGTACCACATGGTCGTACTCCATTACCTCACCATCTGCCATTACCAGTTCAACCGAGTCTCCTAAACGCCGAATACGCTTGATATTGCTGTTGGTAAAAATTGAATCTCTAAAGCGGCTCGTCAGTGGGCCGAGGTAGCTACCAGACCCACCTTTAATCACGCGCCATTGTGGACGATTGCTAACGCTCAAAAGTCCGTGATTTTTGAAAAATTGAACAAAGAATAATAATGGAAAATCCACCATTTTTTCAGTTGAAGCCGACCAGATGGCACAGCCCATGGGTAGTATATACCGGTAAATAAAGCCTTCACCGTAGTGATTAGCTTTCAGGTATTCACTCAGCGTGATAGTTTCAGAAATATTACCGGCCTCAAGATCCCGAATAGCTTCGCGATTAAACCTCAATATGTCCTTAATCATTTTATGAAAAGTAGGACGAAAAATGTTTCGACGTTGCGCGAACATGGTATTGAGGTTATTTCCGCCATACTCAATACCAGTATTCTCACAGCGAACACTAAAACTCATCTCAGTCGGTTGAGAGTAAACACCTAACTCATCCATCAATTCTATAAAGTTAGGGTAGGTCCAGTCATTAAAAACAATAAACCCAGTGTCGATAGAAAACTGCTGTCCGTTATAATCGATATCAATAGTTGCTGTGTGACCACCAATTTTATCAGCGGTTTCAAAAACACTCACTTGATGATGCCGACTTAAATAGTAAGCCGCCGTCAGTCCAGAAATACCAGCACCAATAACCGCAATTTTCATTTTTTTTTATCCTGCTTGGTTGATGCTGCTAAGATGTTATTTTTGTCATAAATGACTTCTTTTGGCGACACCATTTTCTGCCACACGCGTGGCAATAGTTTTGATATCAACAACAAGCCCTGCAAGCGTTTTGGGAAACTATACACCCGTGGCCTTGAGGCGATATTTTTGATAATTCGGTTTGCCGCTTGATCCACATCCATTAAAAATGGCATATCAAAATTGTTTTTTTGCGTTAAGGGCGTGTCTATGAAACCCGGATTAACGACCGTGACATCGATATTGTCAGCGACAAGATCGTGTCGAAGGCTATCAAAGAAATACTGCAGAGCGGCCTTTGATGCGCCATACGCCTCTGACCTTGGAAATGGCGCACTAGTCACTAGAGAGGCAATCGCTACAATATGCGGTCGAGAGGCATGACTGCTTCGCAATAGCGGCAACGCAATTTTCAAACAATTAATAGTCCCAAAGTAATTCACTTCCATCACTTTACGGATGGCAAGCCAATCAGGCTCGGGGAAATCAAGGTACTCGCAGGTGCCGGCATTTAAAATAATTTGATCGATGGCAGGAAACTGCTCAGTCATCTCCGCCTGTAAAGTTGTCAGACTAGATTCGTCGACCATATCACATGGCATTGCAATGATATTGTGATTGAGACCCTGCAGAGCCAGCAATGCTTTTTGATCTCGCGCACTGGCAATCACTTGATGCCCTTGCTTGGCCAGCGCTAAAACCAGACTGCGTCCCAGACCACTACTGGCACCCGTTACCCATATGACTTGACTCTCTGATTGGTTAGTGGCTCCCATTCAATTAAACCGCCAAGCGGGATTTAAGCCAGCGAGTGATGATGCCTACAATCGGAAGCCTTTCGTATAACATCGCACCCATATCATAAAAATCTTCGTGGTATTCAATTTTTTCATTAAAGCAAACATGGCTTACACCACGAACATCGATGATTTCTGTCCCAAGGCGAGGATGCTTGAAATGCATTACCCATTTAAGATAGGCGGTCCTATCTAATGTCACTTGATCTAAATATTCGAATCGGCATTCGATTAAGCCTGCACTCATATTCGAGAAGTAATCTTCGACAGCCACTAAACCTTTTATTTCGTGCACGGGATCTTTAAAAAGGATATTGTCCGCATAGATATCACCCAACTGACTCCAGTCGGCTTTTGTTAGATCTCTGAAGTTTTGTTTAAACCTGTCTATTACTGGATTGATCATGTCATGTGTTGTTTCATTGAAGGTTATTTAGGGATGTATACGGACAAAATAAGATTCTGGATCATTCGGGTGATCCAAACTTAAGTTAGACGCGTATAAGAAGTATTGTTTAAGTTTAAATCTTCTCATAAACGACTCCCTAACGTAGAAAAAGACCTATGGTGAAAAGCAAAACATCCACAGAAAAAATCACTCGGTTGAAGGATTGTATCGCCCGAATTGCTTCTCACCGCGACAAGAACGCATTTTCAATTTTGTTCGACCATTATGCTCCGCTGATACGGGCTTATAGCCTTGCCAGAGAACCAGGCTCTAATCTAATTGCTGATGAGCTGGCACAGGAAGTCCTAATTCGAGTTTGGTTAAAGGCCGATAGCTATAATGCCCAACTATCCAATATTAATACCTGGATTTTCACTCTAGCGAGAAATTGCCGTATTGACTACTTTCGCCGCAATGGTCGTTATGTCAGCGGCATTGACCCAACAGAAATATTCAATACCATTGAAGATGAAGAGCCAGGCCCTTTTCAACTAGCCCATCAAAACCGGTTAGAAGAAAATATAAAAACTGGTTTATCCAAGCTGCCCCGCGAGCAAGCTGAGATATTGACAAAGGTCTATCTCGAAGGAAAAAGCCACCAACAAACTAGCACCGAATTGAAGCTACCCCTAGGAACGGTTAAATCCAGAGTCCGTTTGGCACTGGTAAAGCTTAAAGTTTTGGTAACGAGATAAACAATGAGCACACTTAAAAACCACCCTAAACATGAACTCTTGGCCGCTTATGCAGCAGGCAGTTTACCACTGAGCCAAGCCTTATGCATTTCGGTTCATCTCGAACATTGTTCCGAATGCACTCAAAACCTGTATCGGTTGAATCAGCTGGGTAGTGAGCTGATGCTAAAGTTGCAACCCGCCCCACCCTCACCAAGTTTGAAGAATAAACTGCTCAACCAGATTGACCAGATTTCGATCGACAAGGATTCAAGTGAAAAGGTTACTTCACAAACCAACAGTGACAATCAATCAGTACCCCGTTGCCTGCATCAATTCATAAAGACTCGGTATGAAGACATATCATGGAAGAGATTGTCGAGCGATATCCATAGTTATGAATTATGTAGAGATCAAAATAACGCGAAGGTCGAACTATTACGCATCAAACCGGGTGGCACATCTGGGACACACAGTCACATGGGAGATGAGTACACGGTCATATTAGAAGGCAGCTTTTCGGACGAATCAGGACTCTATCATCAAGGAGATTTTCTTGTGCGAGACAGCCGCCATCAACACACACCTGTCGCGACTATTGATAAAGAATGCATTTGTCTGGCCGTTACGGAAGCACCTATTCAACTAACTGGATTTTTTGGCCGACTACTGAATCCACTGATTCGTCGCAGTTATGCTTAATGTCAAAAGTTGTAGGGACTTCTATCACCACTTCTCAGCTTTAATTGATTTGAGGAATAATGTGTGAAGAATTTCTTGTTGCCTGCACAACAAGGATTGTACGATCCGCGTAACGAGCATGATGCTTGCGGCGTGGGGTTTATCGCTCATATAAAAGGCCAAAAAAGCAAATCTATTATAGACCAAGGTTTGCAGATTCTGGAAAACCTCACGCACCGAGGTGCCGTCGGCGCTGATCCATTGGAAGGGGATGGTGCGGGCATTTTAATACAAATTCCTGACGCATTCTTGCGTCAGTCTTGTACGACGTTAGGCATTGAGCTGCCCACGGTGGGTAACTATGGAGTCGGTATGTTGTTTCTGCCGCACGCTCCAGCAGCGCAAGTGGCGTGCGAGCAATTGATTACCGAAATGATCGCGGCCGAAGGACAAATATTGCTCGGTTGGCGTGATGTACCGGTAGATAATGCTAGCCTCGGTGAAAGTGTGAAAGCTGTGGAGCCGCTGATACGCCAAGTGTTTATTGGACGCGGAGAAAATTGCTCCGACAGCGATAGTTTCGAGCGAAAACTGTTCGTGATTCGCAAAATAGTTGAACACGCCGTGCGCAAATTGCCAAATACAGAGGGGTTTTATATTCCGTCTTTTTCTTCAAATACGCTTGTTTATAAGGGTATGCTGCTATCCAATCAGGTTGGCAAGTATTACCTCGATTTGCAGGATGAT
>JBLILW010000119.1:0-7551 GCA_047638435.1 Urechidicola sp. | reverse complement strand
GTCAGTTAGGTGCCTGGGCATCAGGCCAAAGTGAAATGATCAGTTCTCGATCCACCTTAGACACTATGGTTGAGCGTGTGAAAAAGAAGTATGAAAACAAAGAGGTTCCATTACCACCATTTTGGGGGGGCTATCGAATTCAACCAGAAATTATGGAGTTTTGGCAAGAACAGGCAAGCCGGTTACATGATCGATTTTTATTTGAGCGTAATGAAGACGGACAGTGGGCTAGTGAACGGTTGTCGCCCTAGATCTTTTAAAACCTGGTTGTTGGATGGCAGTTGCTGATTGAAGTTGCCTTTAAATAAGTTCACTTAGCCATCAATAGTTTCTAATCCAAATCCGCTTTTACCTTATTCTTTAAGTTTGAGTAACGCCTTATCCATAGCAGCAACTTCATTGTCTTTGCGCTCCTTTGTATTAGCGCTGCATTTTTCGCAGTTTTGGTATTCCGGCTATCTAAGTAAAATTCATCTTAGACCTGTGGTGTTGCGTCGCAGCCTCTCGACTGGGTTGCCTTTTTCAGAATGATGTTATAAAGATAGTTGAAGGTATTTTTTTCAGGAGAATGAAACGGAAAGCGCATTATTTACATTGAAGCCAAAGGGGCCTGCGAGGGAAGTGAAGTCATGAGTAGTGCAATTGTAAAATATCCGTTATCTGTTAATAGCATGACGTTTGATTTTTAATTACAGGTTTGGCATGGCGGTGTCAGGTTAAATTAGAAGGTTATTGTCATCATTTTCATAACTAGCTATGAATGAAGCCGTTTAAGACATTGTGAATCTCTGGCACACAATTGCGTGTAACCAATGGATGCTAACTCAAAACCGAAGTAACATGAGTGTGATTATCTCAGGCTGTTTAACTACGTCAGTTAAGTGGCTTTCATTATCAGATCTAGCGAGAGCAAACGAGTGACTAAAACAGCCCTTAGCATTAATCTAAATAAAATTGCCCTGATACGTAATTCTCGCGATACCGAATATCCGAGCGTGACTCATCACGCCAAGGTTTGTATCGAATCAGGTGCCGATGGTATTACCGTTCATCCCAGGCCTGACCAACGCCATATTCGTGCTAGCGATTGTTTTGATTTGGCGGCGATGCTGAATGTTGAACTCAACATTGAGGGCAATCCGTTCGCCTCACCGATGAAGAGCGACCGACCGGGTGTAACGGATTACCCTGGGTTTATCGAGTTGGTAAAAGAAATTAAACCAGCCCAATGCACGCTGGTGCCGGACAACAATTCACAATTAACATCAGACCACGGCTTTGATCTGACTGTCGATGGCGACCGATTGGAACCAATCATTGACGCGCTACATGCAATCGGGACGCGCGTTAGTTTGTTTATGGATCCCGACCTGTCACAAATCGAATTGGCGAGACAAATTGGCACCGATCGCATCGAACTTTATACTGGGCCCTATGCGAAAGCCTATGACTTGAATGAAAATTTGGATGCCGTATTTCAGCAATTTTATCTTGCAGCTGAAAAGGCTGCCGAGCTTAATATTGGTTTGAATGCAGGGCACGATTTGAACCTACGTAATCTGACCCATTTTGCTACTGTGCCTGAGTTGCTTGAGGTGTCTATCGGTCATGCCATGACAGTTGATGCTATTGAGATGGGTTTAAGCAATGCTATTCAGGCTTATCAACAGTGTTTAGGGAAGTAGCAAGCACCCAGTTGTTTTTGCTCGTCAGATAATTGGCAACTTTGAAGATTATTTCTATTCTTATAAGGGGGTGTTACCCAACAATGCTTGCAACGTCGATACTTCATTGCTGTTATTTTTGGATTGCCTCGCAGAATAAACTTCCTGGATAGTTATGAATCAACCCAATCCCGACCGCCCAATGCTCGGCATTTTACTCATGATTATGGGCATGATGGTCATTCCGTTATTGGATATCTTTGCGAAAATGCTAGCCGTCCAATACCCGGTACTACAAATTACTTGGGGACGGTTTATATTTAATGTGATCTGGCTGATCCCAATTTTAATATGGCGAAAAGAAAAATGGTGGGTAATGCCCAAGCACCCGTGGACTCAGATATTCCGTGGCCTTTGCCTACTATCATCAACGTTCTTTTTCTTTTTGAGCATCAAGACCAACCCAATTCCGAATGCACTTGCCCTGCTGTTTGTATCACCTTTAATCGTAACACTACTGTCGCCATTTATACTCGGTGAAAAATTTGGATTGAAGCGCTTGCTGGCGACATTGTTTGGATTTTTTGGGGTATTGATCGTATTGCAACCCAATAGTGACGAGTTTCAGCCCAGTCTGTTGTATGCGTTAATAGCGGGTTTAAGCTATGCCCTTTATATATTAGTGACGAGGAAGATATCGACCAGTAGCAGCCCGCTGATGACGCTTTTTTATACCGCTGTCGTTGGCACGGTGGCGATAACGCCTTGGGTGCCGATGATTTGGGTTCCTGCAGATAGCGAAGCCATCTTGTTATTTGCAGCTATTGGATTGATCGCTGCAACCGGTCATTTTTTGGTTATTCTGTCCTGCCAATACGCACCGGCATCACTTGTGGCACCTTTTAATTACACTGAAATTATTGTCGCAACTATGCTCAGCTATTTATTTTTTGATTACCTACCAAATGCTGTAGTCTGGCTTGGCATCGCGATTATTTGCGTGAGTGGTATCTATATTTCCTTGCGAGAAATAAAGCAGCAAAGACGCAATAGACCAGCAGCATTAAGGCGTTAACCATTAACGCTATTAAACTAAATAGTAATGCCCAACAATGCCAAAAAACACAATTGCACCAATCCAGTGATTATGTAGAAATGCATTAAAGCAATATTCGGGGACTCGATAGAAAATCATCAATTGCTCATAGGCTAAAAAGCCGGATGCGATTACTAACGCATAGAAGTAAATAGACGAAAATTCGAGATCGTTGCCGATTAACCACAGTGCCAAAATGAACAGGCCTTGCAATACGCCGATAATCACACGGTCATATTCGCCAAATAAAATGGCGGTTGATTTCATGCCGACCTTCAAATCATCTTCGCGATCGGCCATGCCATACATCGTATCATAGGCGGTAGTCCAAACTATGGTCGCAACGTACAGCAACCAAGCCTGTTTGGGCACGGCTTCAATCTGTGCCGCAAAAGCCATTGGCACGGCCCAACCAAACGCAGCACCGAGGTGAACTTGTGGTAAATAATGATACCGCTTCATGAAAGGGTAGCTAGCAGTAAGCAATACACCCCCAATGGATAGTGTAATGGTGAAGGTGTTGAGACTGAGCACTAGCGCGAAGGCAATGAGGCAGAGAACGGCAAATACCCATAACGCTTCTGTAGGCGTTATTCTTCCACTGGTCAAAGGTCTATTTTTGGTGCGCTCTACATACCGGTCGATATCTCGATCGGCGTAATCGTTTATCGCGCAACCAGCCGATCGCATCAGAAAAACACCGACGATAAAAACAAACAGTATCCAGCCATCGGGCGAGCCTTCGCCAGCAATCGTCAATGCCCATAGTGTCGGCCACAATAGCAGATAAATGCCAATTGGCTTATTGAGGCGTATCAACTCAGAGTAGAGTTTGAGCTTGGTTATGATGTTTGCTTTCATACTAATGTTATTATTGACTCAGGCTATTATTTTTTCGCTACTATACCGACCAAATAACCAACTGTCAGGAACCGTTATGATAAGAAATTTTGAGGGTATATCGCCAACCATTGGTGAGTCGAGTTACATTGACGATAGTGCGGTGGTGATTGGTGACGTTGTGATTGGCGATAATTGCTCGGTCTGGCCGTTGACCGCGATACGTGGTGATGTGAATATTATCCGTATTGGAAACAATACTAATATTCAGGACGGTTCAGTTTTGCATGTTTCTTACGCTAATCCACCTCTCACAGACGGTGCCGAATTGCATGTCGGTGATGAGGTAACGGTCGGTCATAAAGTGCTATTGCATGGCTGTCGCGTCGGTAATCAATGCTTAATTGGTATGGGATCAATCGTTATGGATAACGCGGTGATAGAAGATCAAGTCATGCTCGGGTCTGGCTCGCTAGTGCCACCCGGGAAACGCCTCGAATCTGGTTTTTTGTATTTAGGTAGTCCCGCGAAAAAGATACGTCCGCTGACTGACGCTGAAAAAGTAAATTTAGTGACCTCTGCGGCGCACTATGTTTCGTTGAAACAGCGATATTGAATTATTTCTACTGCGCCAGACTCAAAAGCAGCCTATAGCCGACAAAGGGATAAATGCCAGTCCAACAGAACAGGGAGAGCACGAGTAATATGAACGAAATACTAGAGTTACAAACAGGGCAGGTTTCGTTCATCAGCGGTTTGATGGCGGGCTTTTCATTGTCGGTTGCTGTGCAGATAATAAGGAGTAAAGATAAAAGTAATCTCGCGATTGGCACCTTTATCTTATTCACCGTGACTTCGTTGTTGTTTTTGATTGCACTCTATATCGATGTTGCTCTGAGCCTTCGGATTGCAGGCGTTAATGAATACTCACCAGATTTGCTGGAGCGTATTGCCTATGTTCGTACGATTGGCACATCTGCGGCTACATCGGCCTTATTTTTGTTTATTGTGTCGATCGGTATTATTGGCTGGTTGCAATCAAGATTGTCTGGTGTTGTCACGAGTATCGTCGCTTTGATAACTATAGCGATTGTTTGGGTGGCTCGAAGTATGATTTTTGGGGTTGTTGGATAAAAGTAGCTAAGGCGCATCGTTCATTAGTAATTAGCTCAATGCTATTAAAGAGCATCTCTCAGATATGATCTTTCATAATCGCATATAACTCGGGGCGGTTCTTTTCGATTTCTGCCACCGTTAATCCTTCAAGTGAATGCGGATATTTCAACCATTGTTCGGTTTCGTGTAAGTAATAATCGGGAGCAAAGTTGACCTGGTTACGGGTTGGTTTGTAGTAGGGCACAGCGACTCGAATGTCGTGTGGGGTATTGAGTCGAGCTTTGTCTCGTAGGTGTTCGATAACGGTGTTGATGGTAAGCCCGGTGTCGAAGACATCATCAACGATAAGCAGCCTGTCTTCCTGACGACAGTTTTTGATGAGGTAGTTCATGCCATGAACGCGAATGTTGCTAGATCGTCCGTCGATGCCAGAATAGGATGATGTTCTTATTGCTATGTGGTCAGTCTCGATACCGTGATAGGCGAGCAATTCCTGTACTGCAATGCCCATTGGAGTACCGCCGCGCCAGATAGCAATGATAATCGTCGGCCTAAAACCGTGCTGGATTATATTTGCGCCGAGACGGAATGAATCTTCCAGTAGCTGCTGTGCGGATAAATAGAGTTTTTCGGACATTGAGTGATTCGTTTTTCTATATAGCGGAGTATCATAACCGGATTGAAATGGGAGAGCATCAACTTCGTGAAAAAGCATTCCGAAAATAAGCATTCTGAAAACAAGCATTCCGTGAACAAACGATACATAGAAGAACAGGAATTACTTGAGGATTCTTTCCGTCTAGCCGTGCAAATTTATGAAAGTGGCTATCGACCTGATTTTATTGTTGGTGTCTGGCGGGGTGGCTCGACGGTTGGCATTTATGTTCAGGAATGTTTGCAATATTTAGGCGTCGAGACTGATCATATTGCGATTCGGACCTCCTATCGGGGGATGAATGATTACCTGAAACGACTCGATAGCGATAAGGAAATTCGCGCGCATGGTTTGCAGTATCTGTTTGAAAACATGAATGCAACAGACAACCTGCTAATTGTTGACGATGTTTATGGCACCGGTAGAAATGTAGCTGCGGTGGTTAATCGGCTGCAAGCGAAGACCAAACGAAACATGCCCAAAGAAGTTCGAGTCGCCGTGCCTTACTACAAACCAAGGCTCAATCAAGCACACTCAGCACCTGATTATTTCCTGCATGAATATAGCGAATGGCTTGTACTTCCTTACGAGTTAACTGGATTGAACGAGTCAGAAATTAATCAAAACAAGGGCTGGATGAAGCCTATATTAGATAGCATTGCTTAGTCCCAAATGTTTGAAGCTGAGGCATGACATTAACCATGAGCGCTAGTTATGAGTGAAGAGGATCGGAATAAGTGGGATCAGCGATATGCTGAAGATAGCTACCGAAAACGTGCTCAGCCGGGTGAGTTTATCACTCAATGGATTGATCGAGTCACCGTTGGCAATGCGCTGGATGTGGCTTGTGGATTGGGGCAGAAATCGATGTTTCTCGCTGAGTCTGGCTTTCAGGTTGACGCTATCGATGTGTCTGCGATTGGTTTGGAGCGAGCCCACCAACAGGCCGTGGCGCAGGGGCTTGATATCAACTGGATCCAACATGATTTGGACGAGCCCTATGATTTTAGACAAAAATACGATTTGATTATCGTCATGTGGTATGTCGATCTAACACTTATCCGCCGTTTGTGTGGGCAACTTGCGCCAGGTGGTTACTTGCTGTGCGAAGAGCATTTGGCCTGCGACAATGACAGTGGTGAGTTCATTGGCCCAAGGAATGCTAGCTTTAGAGTCGCGCCCAATGCATTACGCGTGGCGGTAGCGGGTTTTGAGGTTTGCTATTACGATGAATATGTCGGGGTTAGTGAGGGTCATCCGATACTTGGTCAAGCATCAGAGGCTAGTATGATCAGCCGTGCTCGGCTTGCAGTAAGTAATAAGCAGTAGGTGTAACTTAAGACTTAAGTGCATTCTTAAAGGAGTTATTCTAAAACAACCTAGCTTTAAACAGTCATGTTTAAAGCAGACAATTTGTGACTTTTAAAGGAGCATAAAATGAAATTTAATATCGCTGTATACAGTGTTGAATGGATTACGCTGTTGTTCGATACGCGGACAATGTTGAACCCCCGCCACTAGTGCTTTAGCCGAGGTATGGTTTGCGACAAATGATCAGTGGCCGGTTGTGGTTTTGGAATTTGCATTGGTTGTAAGAAAGAATCGGGTTCAGCTTCAGCGGCCTGTTTTGGCGTTTGCATGGTTTGAGTTTGTATTAAAGGATCTATTGCTTGCTTTATCGGAGGCACTCTAACGGTTTCTACAGACGCGTCTTTCTCATTCGATGACTCTTGGGGTTGTGGTGCCCTTGTAGATGAATAAGTCGATTGAATGCCTGATCCTAGGCCAGTGGGTGCTTTAATTTTAGTGGGTTGTACTGGTTTGGGCGCTGTTTGCACGGCATCACCGATTTTTCCAACACTGCCAGTGATTTTTGGCAATCGCATTTTACTCAAATAAGCATCTAGCCCCTGTTTTACACCCAGGCTATCACTGTCTTTTCTTAGGCGACGGTTTAAAGCGTGCATGAGCTGCATGATGATGAGTCGAACCGGAGCATCATCGTTGCCAATTCCAAACAGAAAGTTTTTTTTGGTTGAAAAAGGCGAGGCGTTGCGCGCAGCAAAGCAGCCTTGGGTTGCAATAATGGCAGCGCAGGACTTCATGTCGACGGGTAATTCACTGTCAATTCGATAATCTATCCACATATCAATGCTCTCAGCTAATTGTTTAAAGCTGTT
>JBLILW010000118.1:0-7551 GCA_047638435.1 Urechidicola sp. | reverse complement strand
CATGGTGGGCATGGTAGTTCTGTCGCTGCGCCTATCGCACGAAAAGTGCTCGATGCATATTTGGTGCCCGAAGCCTCTGGTAGCAATTCTGGTGATGGTAACGAACCATGAAAGAAATGAGCGATACGGACAGTTATTCAGCCACACGCCGCCTGCTTGATGCGCTAAATATCGATCCTGTGTTGCTAGTATTGTTGGGTGTTCTGGCAGCCTTCGGCATAGCGATGCTGTATAGCGCGAGCGGCTCTAATATTGATTTGATCGTGCGCCAAATAACACGGCTGTTGCTTGGGTTGTTTTTTTTTATTATGGTTGCCAACGTGCCGTTGCGCCTACTGAAAAGCCTTTCGGTCTGGCTTTATCTGTTTGGTGTTTTATTGCTACTAGCCGTAATGTTTTTTGGCGAGGTTGGCAAAGGCGCTCAACGCTGGCTCGACTTGGGTATCATTAGGTTTCAACCATCAGAGATGTTAAAGCTAGCTGTACCTATGATGGTTGCATCCTACCTGGCTGATAAAGTATTGCCGATAGGCTTTAAAGACTTGCTTGTATCCTTTATTTTAGTGCTCATTCCTGTCATGTTAATCGCTCGACAGCCAGATCTTGGGACTGCAATATTGGTCGGCAGTGCGGGTGCGTTTGTATTATTTCTGGCGGGTATTCGTTGGCGAATAATGTTAAGTCTGATGTTCCTTTTTTCACTCATGGCGCCGCTATTATGGAAGTTTGCGTTGCACGACTACCAGCGCTCACGCATATTGACAATGTTCAATCCTGAGAGCGATCCACTGGGATCTGGATATCATATTATCCAGTCTAAGATTGCGATTGGATCAGGCGGTGCTTATGGCAAAGGCTGGTTAAACGGAACGCAGTCACAGTTAGATTTTATTCCAGAGCGGTCAACTGATTTTATATTTTCAGTGTTTGGCGAAGAGTTTGGTTTTTTTGGCAGTGTCGTTTTAATTCTGCTCTATCTCTCTATTATCTTTCGGGGATTATATATTGCCGCTCGATCGAAGGATAATTTTGGGCGATTGGTCGCAGGTGCTGTTAGTTTAACTTTTTTTGTATATTTGTTCGTGAATGTTGGCATGGTTAGCGGTATGTTACCGGTGGTGGGTGTGCCGTTACCATTGATTAGTTATGGCGGTACGTCGATGGTAACGCTGTTAACTGGGTTTGGATTGATTATGTCGGTTAGGTCGGCAAAACGTTTCATGGGATAAGAGATCATAAAAGTCGCTCTATTTAGAGTGGTTCACTTGATAGTTGACTTAAGATGTATGGTTTAAAAATGGATTCGAGATAAGGTTTAAAATAAATGATGAGACTACTTTTAATTACGATCGCACTGCTACTGTCGTTCAATGCTTTTGCCGCCAAAGTAGAACATGGTGACTTTAAAAATCGACAGGATGTAGAAGACTTCATCGACCGTATGGTGAAAACAAGCGACTACAGCGAGGAGGCATTAGTAGCGTTATTCGCGACGGTTAAAAAACAAGAACATCTGTTCGCTCGTCTTAATAAGCCAGCTGAAAAAGCACTTGAGTGGTATCAATACCGTCGCATTTTTATTAAAGACAGTCGCATTAATCAAGGCATTGAATTCTGGCAAGAAAACAAACAGTTACTAACTGAAGTGGCGGAAAAAACAGGGGTGCCCGCCGAAATTATGATTGCGATTATCGGCGTCGAAACCTTCTATGGTACCTACCGAGGAAAAGATCCCGTATTCGATAGCCTGGTCACACTCGCTTTCGATTACCCAAAACGTGCCAAGTTTTTCACTCGAGAGCTAGAGCAGTTTCTGTTACTTGTCAAAGAGCAAAACCTCGACACCAAAGGCCTGATGGGCTCCTACGCTGGCGCTATGGGTATGCCACAGTTTATCTCTTCTAGTTACCGCCATTATGCGGTCGATTTTGATAACGATGGACAAGTAAACCTATTTGACAGTAAACCCGATATTTTTGCGAGTGTTGCCAACTATTTCGTCAAACACGGTTGGCGTCCAAAAGAGCCTATAGCGGGGCCATTACGTTTACAACAAACCAATACGGTTGATCAACTAAAGCCAGGTGTTAAAACAGACTACCAATGGTCTGACTTTTCAAAGCACGGATTGCAATCAAATACCACGCTGCCTGCAGATACGCCCGTGGCACTAGTTCAATTGGAACAAAGTGATCACAGTGAGTATTGGGCGGGTTTTAAAAATTTTTACGTCATTACGCGTTATAATCACAGTGAACTTTATGCGATGGCGGTGTACCAATTGTCTTTATTGATCAAGGATGGAATGGACAAATAGTGACAAGGCTATCTTTATTATCGGTTGCCATTCTGACCGTAACGCTATCCGCCTGTACCTTTGGCGTGCCAATCGGTACTCGTAGCAACACTAGTAATGCAGGTGCCATCGAAGTTCCAGTTAAAACTATACGTTCCAAATTAGGCAACCCGACTTCTTATGTTGTGTTCGGCAAACGCTACTATGTGATGGACAGTGCGCATGGGTTTGTGCAGCGTGGTACTGCATCCTGGTATGGCAAAAAGTTTCATGGGCGCAAAACGTCCAGCGGTGAAGTTTATAACATGCATGAGATGACTGCAGCGCACAAAACATTACCCTTACCGAGCTATGTTAGGGTGGTCAATATAGAAAATGGTCGAAGCATTGTAGTCAAGGTAAACGACAGAGGGCCATTTATAGGTGATAGAATTATTGATCTGTCATTCGCTGGCGCGACTAAGCTTGGCGTCGTTGAGCCAGGCACAGCTGAAGTTGAAATCAGCGTCTTAAGTTCGTCTAAAAGCAAAAAACGACCGGTGGTAAGAACCATTGCGTTGGCTGAAAAAGTTGCGGAAGACGTACCACTATTTGTCCAGTTGGGCTCATTTGGGAATGAGCTCAACGCCCAAAACTTGATGCGGGGCTTACATGATTCAGATGAGTCTACAGCCAAAGTGTATAAACTAACTAATGCAAAGGGTGTTTTTTACCGAGTTAGGCTAGGCCCACTATACGATATTGGTGAAGCCAATTCAGTTATTCTCCGCCTTAAAAAGAAGGGGTTTGAAACATCCCGAGTGGTTGTTCACGAGTAAACAGGCTCAATTAGATATGACTATGGATAACCCTTGTTACCATAGCTTACGATAGTTACAATTCATTTACCCACTCTGCAGGTAACCCCTATCAAATGAAGATTTTTTTCTTTGCACTACTCTCGGTTGTTATTTCACTGATAAACCCGTTATGGGCAGCAGCAAAGCCTATTCCCGATGCACCTTCATTGCAAGCGGATAGCTTTTACCTAATTGATTTTGACAGTGGTCGAGTATTGGCTGAAAAAAATGCTGATAAAAAAGTCGACCCTGCCAGCATCACCAAGCTAATGACGGCTTATCTTGTCGCCAAGGCGATTGCCGATGGTGATATCTCACTGGAAGAAATGGTCACAATCAGTGAAAAATCCTGGCGTATGAAGGGTTCTAAAATGTTTGTCGAAGTGGGTAAGGAAGTATCCGTGGAAGCGCTGCTAAAAGGTATGATAATTCAGTCAGGCAATGATTCCAGTGTTGCATTGGCAGAGCATATTGCAGGAACAGAATCTGCGTTTGCCGGTTACATGAATCATCGGGCTAAACAATTAGGCATGGTGAATACCCAGTTTAAAAATGCAACTGGGTGGCCTTCTGAAGGCCACTATAGTACGGCTAAAGATATCGCCATATTATCCAAGGCCATTATTCGTGACCACCCGGACATTTACAGCTATTATAAACAACGAGAGTTTACCTTTAATGGTATTCGTCAGTACAATCGCAATCGATTGCTGTGGCGTGACGAAACCGTTGATGGTCTGAAAACTGGCCATACTGAAGCGGCTGGCTATTGTTTGGTTACTTCTGCAAAGCGAGATGACATGCGTTTAATTTCAGTCGTACTTGGGACAAAATCTGATAAAGCGCGAACGCAGCAGAGTCAATCTTTGCTCAATTATGGTTTCCGTTTTTATGAAACACACAAGCTTTACAACACAGGTGAAGTATTAAAGACGGCGCGTGTTTGGTATGGTGAACAGGAACAGGTATCAATGGGTGTAGCCAATGATATTTACATTACTATCCCTCGCGGACGTTACCAGAGTTTGCATGCTGCGATGGATATCGAAAGTAAAATATCAGCCCCAATTAAAAGTGGTCAATTATTGGGTAAGGTAACCGTCGTATTAGAAGGTGAACAACTTGCTAGCGAAAAAATTGTCGCAACCCACGCAGTTAATGAAGGTGGTTTATTTGATCGGGCAATGGACAGTATTAAATTAATGTTTAAATAAGAGTATCTTTAAAAATGGACTTTTTTCGCGATTGCTGCGTGGCCCCTACTGTTGGCAGTTCCGTGCTGGTGCGCCAGCACGGTCGATCCTTATGTACTAAGGTACACTCTGGTTCTCCGTGCAGTGCTTCCTTGAACTTATTGCCATGGAGAGCATTTATGTCTGTTTTTCAGGAGCAAAAAACAGACCAAGAAAAAACCACTATTTTTAGAGGTACCCAATTTCGTGACTCATATAGCGCTAATCAATCAGTGCTCATAAAATCGAGACAGTAATGACAGAAATATTATATCTTAATGGTGAATACGTCCCTCCTGCTGAGGCAAAAATCTCGGTGTTTGATCGTGGGTTTATGTTTGGGGATGGCGTGTATGAAGTTATTCCCGTCTACTCTGGTATGTTGCTACGAGGCCGGGCTCATCTAGCACGCCTTCAGGCAAGTCTCGACGAACTGAGTATTTTCAACCCCTTGAGCATGGCGCAGTGGATGGAAATATTCACAACGCTGATAGCACAGCATGGCACCTTGTCTGATAACGTGATCTACATTCAGGTAACTCGCGGCACAATGACTCAAAGAGACCACGGTTGGTCAGACGAATTGGTGCCCAATGTACTCGTCACCTGTCGTACCCAAACCTATGCGCCGCAGGACATGCAAACATTGGGTGAGCGCGCTGTTACTCTGGCCGATACTCGGTGGTCCAATGCCCATATAAAGACAACCAATCTATTACCGAATACGCTACTCTTACAAAAAGCCCACAGCATGGGTGCAAACGAAGCTATTCTTATTCGCGATAACTATGCGATTGTAGGAACGCAGAGCAATCTATTTATTGTTAATGATGACATCATTATTACACCACCTAAAAGTAACCACATGCTTAGTGGTATCACTAGAGAGATCGTGCTCGATATTTGCCAGCAAAATAAAATAATCTGCCGCGAAAAAGATATCACAGAAGATGAGCTGCATGAAGCAGATGAAATTTGGATGAGTTCATCAACACGTGAAATTGTACCCATGACGACATTAAATCAGCATGCCGTTGGCAAAGGTAAGCCAGGAGTAATGTGGCTACAAATGATTCAGCTCTATCATGAGTACAAGATAAAGGTAATGAGGGCACCAGCAGTTTAACTATGACTGAGAAGCAACCACTACCTCAATCTGCGTTAGAGCTAATCGATTTTCCAAGTCGATTTCCACTCAAAGTATTTGGCTCTAAATCGAAACAATTCGAAGTCGAAGTATTTGATCTGGTCAAAGCACATTGCCCAGGCGATGAGAAAATTGAGTTGAGTAGCCGACAGAGCAAAAACGGAAAGTACACTGCTCTGACATTGACGTTTACCGCCCACAGCAAGCGACAGCTCGAAGATATTTATCAAGACCTGTACGACTGTGAACGGGTAGCAATGACTTTATAAGTCGCTATTTTTGACAAAAAAGCCCCCTATTATTAAATACCTGGGTCGTAGTGATTACGAGCAAACCTGGCAAGCGATGAAGCAATTCACACAGCATCGTGATGCCAATACCGTTGACGAGCTCTGGATTACCGAACATGCTTCCGTATTTACTCAAGGCTTAAATGGTAAACCTGAGCATATTCTTCAAACTGGAGATATACCTGTGGTTCAAATCGACCGAGGTGGGCAGGTTACCTATCATGGCCCTGGCCAATTAGTGCTCTATTGTCTACTCAACATTCAGCGCCTTGGCTTTGGTGTGCGCGCTCTGGTTAGCGTGATAGAGCAGTCCATCGTCGAACTACTGGCGCGATATGATATCGAAGCGTTCGCCAGACGCGACGCCCCTGGTGTCTATGTCAACCTAAAATCAACTCGGGACAAGCAGGCATCAACAGTGCAAATGGCAAAAATTGCAGCGCTCGGGTTACGCATTCGCAAAGGATGTTGTTATCATGGGTTAAGCTTGAATGTTAGTATGGATTTAAAGCCTTTCTTAAATATAAATCCCTGTGGATTTGAAGGATTAGCCGTGACTCAAATGACGGACCTAAATGCGTCAATTACTGTCGAACAGGCTGGTAGGGTGCTAGCCACCATACTAAGTCACAACATGCAGTCTCAACATAAAGCAAAACACTAACCTCAATGGGAAGTTACGATGGATAGAAAGAATCAGGTAGTCCAGGGTGTTAAATTGAAAGGTGCCGACAAGCTCGCTCGTATTCCGATCAAAGTGATACCGTCACAAAATTTCCAGCGTAAGCCATCCTGGATACGTGCCAAAGCGCCGACTGGCGACCTGGTGAAAAAACTCAAATCGACATTACGCGAGAACAATCTACACACTGTTTGCGAAGAAGCATCTTGCCCAAATTTGGGTGAATGTTTCTCTAAGGGGACGGCGACCTTTATGATTATGGGCGACATATGCACTCGTCGCTGTCCATTTTGTGACGTGGGTCATGGCCGGCCTAATCCTCTTAACACTGAGGAGCCCTATAACCTCGCAAAGACAGTTCAAAACATGGGTTTACGCTATGTGGTTATTACCTCGGTTGATCGCGATGATTTACGCGATGGTGGTGCGCAACATTTTATTGATTGCATCGATGAAACCCGACGGCTCAACCCGGACATTCAACTCGAAATACTGGTGCCTGATTTTCGCGGCCGAATGGATGTTGCATTAAACATAATGTCTAAATCGCCACCGGATGTTTTTAATCACAATCTTGAATCAGTGCCGACCTTGTACAAAAAAATCCGTCCAGGGTCTGATTATCAGTGGTCGCTCGACTTACTAAAAAAATTCAAAATTCTTCATCCAAACATCCCAACCAAATCTGGACTTATGCTCGGTTTAGGTGAAGAAATAGCCGATGTAGAACAAGTACTCCGCGATCTTAGAGCGCACGACGTTAACATGCTGACACTAGGCCAGTATCTACAACCCAGTCTCGATCATCTTGCTGTAGAGCGGTTTGTTACCCCTGATGAATTCGATCGTCTCGGCGAGTATGCCTATTCATTAGGCTTCGATCATGTCGCCAGTGGGCCAATGGTGCGCTCGTCTTACCATGCAGACCAGCAAGCTGAAGGGGTGTTGAGGAAATAGAGTGAAATAAACATGGGTTTATTGACTGCACAATCATTTATTCCCGCCTGTGTTTTGCACTAAATTTTTTGTTGGCGCACTGTGGCGCCAACAGTAGGACTAAGAGGT
>JBLILW010000117.1:0-7557 GCA_047638435.1 Urechidicola sp. | reverse complement strand
CCCTGGTTATTTATACTTTTAGCCAAGCTGAAGGGTGTCGAAACCAAGGTACGTGCAGGTGAGTATCGGCTTCGTCAAGGGCAAACTACTTCTGGCCTTCTCGAACTATTTACCACGGGCAATTCAATTCAATATAGCTTCACCGTTATCGAAGGCTGGTCTTTTCGTCAGATGATGGATGAGTTAGAAAGCGATCCGGTGATTCAAAATACGCTCAAGAATCAATCAAACGAAGAAATCATGACAGCACTTGGTTTAAGCGGTCAGCATCCGGAAGGCCTTTTCTTTCCCGATACCTATCTGTTTCCGAAAGGAACGACTGATCGCCAGTTTTTGAAGCGCTCTTACCGTCTAATGCAAAATCATTTAGAAAAAGCCTGGAATGATCGCGCTAAAAACCTTCCTCTGAAATCCGCTTACGAAGCCCTAATACTTGCGTCTATCATAGAAAAAGAAACCGGTGCCGGGTATGAAAGACCATTAATAGCGGCCGTTTTTATTCAACGCCTAAACAAAAAAATGCGTCTTCAAACAGATCCAACCGTCATTTATGGCATGGGTGAGAGCTTCGATGGCAATATAAGGCGTAAAGACCTGAGGGCTGATACGCCGTACAATACTTATTTACGCAACGGGCTGACACCGACGCCGATTGCCTTACCGGGCCTGGCTTCAATTGAGGCGGCGCTGCATCCTGTTGATAGCAAGTCACTCTATTTTGTTTCCAAAGGTGATGGCACTCACTATTTCTCCGAGACATTAAGAGAACATAATAATGCCGTCATCAAATATCAGCTAAATGGACGTAAACCTAAGAAAAAAATATCGAGTCATGTCGACTCGAATCAGGCTGAATAACTCACAATGAATCAAACATCCTCCTTGAATAACAAAATGATTGTAATCGACGGTGGCGATGGTTCTGGCAAAGGAGTTCAAACCCGACGATTGCACGAAGCCCTGAGCGTCATCAGCGATCAGGTTCTCCTAACTCGAGAGCCTGGTGGCTCACCCGGCGCTGAAGATATACGCAAGTTATTGGTCGAAGGTGATCCTGAAAAATGGGATAGCATGACGGAGCTATTGCTCATGTATGCATCTAGACGGTCACATTTAGTCGATACTATTTGGCCTATGCTAGAGCAAGGTGGTTGGGTAATTAGTGACCGATATGCAGATTCTAGCCGAGCCTTTCAAGGGATTGCCGGTAACCTCGGGCTTGATCTAGTCGAAACAATCCATCGCGAAGTGGTGGGTAGTTTCGAGCCTGAACTAGTGCTGATACTTGACATTTCAGAATCGATTGCTCTGCAACGGGCTTTAGATCGAGGCGGTAAAGAAGATCGATTCGAAAAAAAGGGCCAAGAATATCACGAAAAAGTCAGGCAAGCATTTTTACAAATAGCAGCGTCAAACCCAAGTCGATATCATGTTATTGATGCAAACCAATCAATTTCAGCAGTTACCCAGGAGATTTTTACGACTATAAATCATCATTTTAATATTAACTTGATAGCAAAATAGGCGTCAATTTAGATGGGATCATTTCGATGAGTAAGGTTGACGACGATAAAAGCACTATTCAACCAGCCTACTGGCCCTGGCAACAGGTTTTACTAGAGCAAGTATTATCACTCAAGCAACAGGCTCGGTTACCACATGCCATTTTAATTGAAGCTAAGAGTGAGCAGGTTGGCGCCCCCTTTATCTGGCATTTAATCATGTTATTGTTATGCAATAACAATCAAAATGTTGATCCCTGTGGGCAGTGTCAATCTTGCAGCCTGATGATGGCCAATACTTATCCTGATTATAGTTTTGTCACATTAATGCAGGACAGTAAAACAAAAAAAATTAATAAAAACATAAAGATAGAACAAATACGTAATCTTATACATGAGGTTCATTTAACTCGACGTTATGATAATTTAAAGGTAGCCGTCGTTTATCCTGCGGAGAAAATGAGCATACCAGGTGCTAATAGCATTCTTAAGACGTTGGAAGAACCGGCGCCTTATTCTCTCATTTTATTATTGACCCACAATAAAGGGAAAGTGCCTGTGACGATTCGTAGTCGTTGTCAGGTTTTGACTTTAGAACATCCCGATAGAAACATTGCATTAGATTGGCTAAGTCAACAGGGGTTGAACGAAACCGAATCCAGCCAATACCTCGATTACTCTACCGGCGACCCTTTACTTGCTCTCGATTTGCATTCCATCCAATATGGTACCGTAGTAAAGCAATTTAAAGCCAAGTTTGGTCTATATATGAAGAATGAAATCGACGTCATTAAATTATGCTCGACACTCGTTGCATTAGAACTGTCGTTAGTCCGACGACTGATAAAAATGGTACTCAGGGCCTATAGCTTACAGTTCAGTGGGTTATCCGAAAGGGTAAAAGAACCTAAAATACACAAGAAAGCAGGGCAACAAATACTAGCCCTATCGACACAGGTTGAACAGCAACTGATGATTGAGGAAAATAATCTTAACCTTCAAGTTCAACTAGAAGACGTGCTAATATCATTGAAAAGAATCATCCAAGGGAGTACCCACTGATGGCAGCACCTAGCCAGGGTATCCTGTCCCTAAACATTAAAGATAAGAGCGCACTTTATGCGGCCTATATGCCGTATGTGAAAAATGGGGGACTATTCATCCCCACCAACAAACAGTATTCACTCGGTGATGAAGTTTTCATGCTGCTGACACTAATGGATGATAAAGAACGCTTGCCTGTTGCGGGAAAAATCATTTGGGTGACACCACAAGGTGCTCAAAGTAACAAAGTCGCAGGTATCGGTGTGCAATTCAGTACTCAGGATAATGGTACGACTCGAAATAAAATCGAAGGTTTTCTAGCAGGCGCGTTGCAAGCCGATCGTCCAACTCATACTATGTAGGTAGTACACCACACCCATGTATTTTGACTCCCACTGCCACTTGGATCGTATCGATCTAGCGGGCTTTAATGATAGCTTTTCTAGCCTACTCAAAGATATTGAGGCAGAACAAGTCACTCGAATGGTTTGCATCAGTGTAAACCTCGAATCATTTGAGGCGATGGTTGAACTTATCGCGCCACATGATCATATCTTTTGTTCGGCGGGCGTCCACCCTGATTACAAAGACGTTACTGAACCAACAGTTGACGGGCTATGCAAATTGGCCGAAAAAGAAAAAGTCGTGGCAATAGGTGAAACTGGTTTAGATTACATAAAATCAAATAGCAATATGGAGTGGCAACGACAACGATTTATCACTCATATTGAAGCCGCTCGTGAATGCACATTGCCAATAATTATACACACCAGAAACGCAAAGCAAGATACCCTTGACATATTAAGACAACACAAAGCACATGAAGTAGGTGGCGTACTGCATTGTTTTACTGAGGATTTCGCAATGGCAGAGCAGGCAATTGACCTTGGCTTTTACGTTTCAATCTCAGGTATAGTTACTTTTAAACAGGCGATTGCTGTTCAAGAAATGGCAAGGCAGATACCAGACGAAAGGTTATTGATTGAAACTGATTCGCCCTGGTTATCGCCAGTGCCATATAGAGGAAAGGTCAATCACCCAGGGCGGGTGCGTCATGTCGCAGAAAAGCTCGCAGAATTAAGAGGCACCAGTCTCGAAAAGCTAGCAAAATCTACCTTCGAAAATGCCAACCGACTGTTTAATTTGTAGATCTAATAAAACCCAGGTCCACTCAAACAACCGCTTGGCAATATCAACTATTTAAATAATCAAATTTACTCTTTGATTTTTTTCCATCCTTTTACCGGATTAAATCGTTCACCGTACAGCGGGGCATATTCCGTCATCGTCTGAGTGATCTCACCAACTGACGTTTGAAGGCTGTAATTCATTGGACCACCCCGGAATGGTGCAAACCCAGTACCAAAAATAATACCCGCGTCCAGCAAGTCTTTATTATCAACAATTTTTTCGTCAATACAGGCTGCAGCTTCGTTCAAAAATCGGAAAACTAAACGATTTTGGATCATTTTCTGATCACCAAGATCAGCATCTCGATTTTTGATCGGCTTGCCTTTTTTATACTGATAAAAACCTCGTCCAGTTTTCTTCCCCAGATTGTTGTCGTTTATATAACGCTCAAGACCCCCAGGCACCTTACTGCCAAACGCGTCAGCCAGATTCTTTGCAACCGAATAACATATGTCGATGCCAACCGTATCGGCTAATTCGACTGGTCCCATCGGCATGCCAAAATCAAGTGCTGCTTTATCAATCGCCTCGGGTGAAACCCCTTCTTCATACAATGTAATCGCTTCAACCAAATAAGGCATCAAAATTCGGTTAACGAGAAATCCTGGTGAGCTTTTAACCGGTAAAGGCAGCTTGCCAATATGTAAGGTAAATGCGATCGCTTGTTGTATCGTCTTCTTCGACGATAATTCAGTTTTTACAATTTCAACCAAAGGCATCATCGCCACAGGATTGAAAAAGTGTATACCAATTAGTCGTTTAGGGTCTTGTAATGTTTCGGCCAGTGACTCTAATGGAATACTCGATGTATTGGTTGCGAGGATAGCACCTTCTTTCATACGTGGTTCGATATCCGCATAAATGGCCTGTTTGGCATCTTTATCTTCATATATTGCTTCGATAACAATATCAGCCTTTGAGACACCATAACCATTGCAGTCAGGAATAAAACGATCTAATGCCGCATTGCGCTCATGGGTTGTTTTCAGTTTTTTTGCAAATAATTTATGCGCGCGTTTAATCGCATTCGACAGATATTTAGGCTCTCTGTCTTGCAAAGTCACGTAAAACCCCCTTAATGCACACCAGGCTGCGATATCACCACCCATAATGCCAGCACCAATTACATGAACGTGTTTCGGCGTAAACGACTTTTTATCACCCAAACTTTTCAGTTCAGTTTGAAGAAAAAACACGCGGATTAAATTACGAACCGTATTGCCCTGAACTAGCCGAGCGACAGAATTGGCTTCTTCTTCCATCATGCGTTTGGTATCACCATAATAATTGCACCAGACATCGAGCAACGCATATGGGGCAGGGTAGTGCTGTTTAGGTGCTTTTTTGGACACTTGCTTTTTCATATAGCTACAAAGAAAATGACGAATACCTGGCAAAGACAGTATCTTTCCCGCTAATGGCATTTCACGTTTGGGTGGTGCCTTTAATGCTATCTCAAGCGCCGCTCGCTTTAATTGTCGACGTGGTTGAACCACATCAACCAAGCCAATTGATCTCGCCTTTTTACTCGTTAGTGCTCGGCCAGAAAGCATCATCTCCAATGATTTCAATGGGTTAATAATGGCAGTTGAACGAACAACACCGCCAAAAGCAGGGTGAATGCCCAATTTTATTTCAGGTAATCCAATCTTGGTAGAAGCGTCATCGAGTGCCACCCGATAATCGCAGCTCAGTATTAACTCTGTGCCACCACCCATGCAAAAGCCTTCAATTAAGGCGACTGTAGGGCAGGGTAACGACTCAATCTGGCTAAAAACATTCTGCCCACGTTTAATCATAATCAGTGCTTCTTGCTGACTAGTGACTTCGAGAAATTCTTTAACATCAGCGCCTGCTATGAAACCTGATTTTTTACCTGATTGAAAAATAACGGCCTTAGGTTTGTCTTTAACGATTTGCTTGACCAGTATCTCAAGTTGATTTAAAACCGAACTAGACAGCACATTAGTATCGGTATCTTTCTTATCGAGTGTCAGCCACAACACGCCAAGTTCATCAGTCTCAACGTGCCAATCTACGATTTCTTCGCTCACTTAACTAGTCTCCCGTTCAATCAACATGGCACCACCTTGCCCACCACCAATACACAAAGAAGCAACACCACGACGTGCATTTTTAGACTCTAAAATTTTCGCTATATGCAGAACAATCCGCGCGCCACTAGCACCAACTGGGTGCCCAAGGCTGACACCGCCGCCATGAATATTGACTTTATTCATCGGGATTTCACCAAAAGCAGATTTCAACCCTAAGTGGGCCTTACAATAACTATCATCATTTAACGCCGCTTGTACCGCTAGCACCTGTGCCGCAAAAGCCTCGTTAATTTCCCAATAATCTATAGCATCAATCTTTAAGCGCTGTGACTTTAACAGTGGCACGATGGCATGCGCAGGCCCAAGGCCCATTTCTGTCGGTGTTAAAGCAGCCCATTCAGTTGTTACTATCTTCGCTAAAATAGGGAGATTATGCTGCTTGATTGCATCTTCACTCGCAACCACCAACACCGCAGCTCCATCTGTAATCTGCGCACTATTACCCGGTGTGACTAACCCATAAGTCTTATCGAAAGCAGGGCGCAACTTAGCCAGTTTTGCCATAGTCGAGTCTGCCCGTACGCCATCATCAGCAGCGAAAACATTGCCCATGGCATCGAAAATAGGTTCAATTTCTGACAAGTCATTATTTTGTTGAGCGTGATGTAATTTAAAGTGACTGTTCATCGCAAACTCGTCAACCTGTAAACGAGTCAATCCAAATCGATAGGCTATTTCTTCGGCTGTTTGCCCCATATTCATGCCAACAACTGGATCAGTTAAGCCCTTCAATAGAGCAATAACAGGGGTTAAATAGGTAGGACTAAAAGCACTTAGTGACTTTAGTTTTGCAGAAAATGTTTTGGCTCCCCACCAACTAGCCAACCAGTGTACCATTTTAGGATGTAACAAAAGCGGCGCATGACTCATCGCTTCAATTCCACCAGCCAGAATTAAATCAGACCGTCCAGAAGCAATTGACATCGCTGCTGAATCCAAAGCCTGCATACCCGAAGCACAGTTTCGATGCACCGTATAAGCCGGTACTTTATCTCCACAACCAAGCCTTAGAGCAACCACTCGAGCAATGTTAGCTTCGTCTGGCCCCGGCATTGTCGATCCCATAATGACTTCATCAAAGTCCTCAGGAGAAAACGGCATTCTTTGCAATAATGGTCTAGACGCGTAAATGCCCAGTTCAGCATGCTTAAATGGCCCAGGCTTTCCACGTGCTTTCAGAAAAGGCGTCCGACTACCATCTACTAGATAGACAGGTCGCTCATATTTTCTATTTTTAACTGCCATGAATTACTCTCACAAATTATTCAATATTCGAACGATAGATCATATTTTAAGTTCATTGCCAATAGTTGCAATGAAAAACTTATTTTCAATGTCTATTATTTGCTTAACCAAGGGTATAACTCAAAAGTTTGAAGTTCTCAAATCATTTAGCCCATCTAACATTTTGAGTCATGACTACATACATAATATATGCGCATAATGTATATTATGTAAAGTTAAGAATATAAATTATAGATGTTAAGGATCAGATAATGATTTGGTTTTGATACCTGGGTGCCAATACTTCTTAACCGACAGCTAAAACTTGCAGGGTTGGTTGGTTAAGTAGATTTGGCCGAATCCCCCTTTTTCGTATTGCTGTCTTTGCATTCTATATTGTACATCCTGATTCTGAGGGGTTTGTTGCTAGAAAAGTTACTCTGCTCTGCCTTTCTGAATTTTAATTGAATAATTTTTTT
>JBLILW010000116.1:0-7575 GCA_047638435.1 Urechidicola sp. | reverse complement strand
CAGCCGCCAACAATGTGCCTGCAGATGAGCCACCAATTACGCCCTCTTTTTCGAGTAATTCTCGTTGAACCTGAAAAGATTCTTTATCACTAATGGCATAAGCTTTATCGACTAAATCGAGGTCACAGATTGACGGTACAAAATCTTCCCCGATGCCTTCCACCAGCCAGGAACCGGCGTCTGTCATTCGACCATTATTGACCATCTCAGTCAGAATTGAACCGACAGGATCAGCCAGTACCATTTCACAATTCGGCGCATGCTTTTTGAAAAACCGGCCAAGGCCAGTGACCGTGCCACTCGAGCCAACACCAACAACCATGGCATCAATCCGGCCTTCCATCTGTGCCAATATTTCAGGGCCGGTTTCGTTCTCATGTGTGAGCGGATTATTGGGATTAGAAAATTGATCAATATAAAAAGAATCGGGGATTTCATTCGCAAGACGTGCCGCATAATCCTGATAATATTCCGGATGCCCCTTTTGAACGTCCGATCGCGTGATTCGAACATCAACTCCCATGGCTCGTATATGTCTAATTTTCTCTGGACTCATCTTGTCTGGTATAACAAGTATGAGTTTATAACCTTTTTGTGCAGCAACCAGTCCAAGCCCAAGACCGGTATTACCCGCAGTCGCTTCAATAATAGTGCCGCCAGGTTTTATTTTCCCTTCTTTTTCAGCCGCTTCAATCATGGTGACCGCGATTCGGTCCTTAATCGATCCTCCTGGATTCTGACTTTCCATCTTGACAAAGAGCTCACAAGGGCCTGTATCAAAATGGTTTAATTTCAACATTGGCGTATTGCCAATCATTTCAAGTACGGAGTTAGCAATTGTCATATAACGCCTTTCCAATCAAAAAAAAGGTGATGCTAGCATGAAGTGAGGTAGAACCAATAAAACAATACTCTCCACCCCATTTGTCGCGTTCAGCGAACTGAGGGTAACAGGGGACTTAGAACAGCCCTCCAATTGTAAATGAGCGGCACGTTTGCATGCGTCACGCTACTGGAACACCGTGCTCAAATAAATTACAGCTTTTTTTATTAGAAATCATCCAACTTTATGAACGATTAATAACGTATAAAGCCACCTCGAATGAAGTGGTTTATACAAGATGGCTAACTACAATATTTTTAAGGTTTAACCTATTTTTGGTGAGAATCCTTTCACTAATTTGGTGAAGCTATCAGGACATTGCTAGTTTCAAAAAGGGCCGTAACAATTTCCAGTGGTACCATACACTCCGAGATATAACTAATATAAAAATCAGGTCAAAATAACGCCTTACTGCCGCCTAAACTTTGCTTCCTTGCGCTTATTCAGCCTTAACCCGATCTCAGAACGCCAGTAAGCCACTAACAAAATAGATCGTTTAAACCGATCATACCATCCACTTAATTCGAATATTTTCGTCTATTAAACTCTTTTATTCTCTGTCATCGAACGCTCGTTGTCGAGCCAACATCGGACAACGTTGGTTCAATATTTCATCCAAAAACGGAATATTGCTTGTCAATACAAATCAATGTCACTGTTAGCCGCTATTGTTTGGCTATTTGTAGCTAATTGATAGCCGTTGGAGCAGGCAATAAATGATACAATTGAGAGGCCAAGATAGCGGCTACTGGATCAAACGGGGAATATCTGGAACAAGATAAATCGTCAGTTCAAAGCCGGAACACATGCGACGGAATAACCCGCTTCAGCAATTTAAACCTATAGTGAATAACAATGACCCGTAAATCCCGCCCGCTTATCGACTTATTAATCAGTATTGTCATTCCTTCTGTTGTCCTGATGAAGTTCAGCGACGAGAATGATTTGGGGGCAGTGGGGGCTTTGATTGTCGCGCTGGCATTTCCAATAATCTGGGGCTTATATGAGCTCATCCGATATAGGGTGACTAACTACATTGCCTTGCTGGGTTTGGTTAGCGTGATGCTGACGGGCGGCATCGGTCTGCTTCAGCTCGACACACAATGGATAGCCATAAAAGAGGCGGCTATTCCCGGCATTATAGGCCTAGTGGTGTTAGTAACCGCTCAAATGCGTAAGCCGTTAATCAAAACCCTTTTATATAATCCTGTTATTCTGGATACGAATAAAATCAATCAGATCCTCAAGGACAAAGGCTGCGACCAGGCTTTTGATCGCAGTTTACTCAATGCTACCTATATGCTGAGCTGTACTTTTTTCTTCTCTTCCGTCATGAACTACGTATTGGCTAAATGGATAGTCGCTAGTCCGGCAGGTAGCACTGCCTTCAACGAAGAGCTAGGGCAATTAACCTTGATCAGTTATCCGATGATAGCGATTCCATCGATGATAATGATGCTAACAATTTTCTATTTTCTGTGGCGTACTATTCATGGATTAACGGGGTTACCTTTCGAGTCGGTGTTGGCACCGTCATTGCGCGAAGATAAGTAACCTATCAGCGCTCCTGCGCTTTTCCACACCGTTTGTTCACCACCGGTTCAAAGACATTGGCATACTGATATTTTAGACTGACGCTCACGGCACTTAGCAGACGTCGCTCACTTCAGCTCTACAATCAAGTAGCATGCCGTCATGCCCTACATGGTCGTAATGTTGTAGGGCCAAATGTGGAGCATAGTGCGCTGAATGAAGCTAATGATTGAGGCCGGAATCAAGTATTCCAAAACACCGAAGACTGAATGCCGATCAACAGAGAGACTGGTGTGGCAGACATTAGCAACACTCAAATTTTCATTCATTGCCTTAGCTTTCAGATTTATCCTGAAAGCTAAGGCAATGTCATAGCGCTTGAGGCAGACCGATCATTTTTAAAATATGCGGCTCAGTACGTGGCACTATTGCGCCTTTCGGCACTGTTATTGCACCTTTTTGGTGATTTGACAGAATAAGTTGATACCCATTTAGAATTTCCCGACAGAACAAGTTGATTTCAGCGTTTATTAGTCGCGGTCATATAGATCGTGTAAGCAGAAACTAAAAAATTAACATACGATTGGTAAACACTCTGAATTATCGCGTTTTAATAACGTTAAACTTAATCCCGCACGAGCAAGAAACATGGACATACTCTGGATATTATTTGCTTTCGCCTGTGGCTTTGGCATTAAGCAATTTGGGTTACCCCCGCTGATCGGTTATCTCGCTGCCGGATTTATGTTAAATATGTACGGCGCCAGCATGACGCCTGGCTTACAAGAAATCGCCGACCTTGGCGTCACCTTAATGCTTTTCACCATTGGCCTCAAACTCAACATCAAGGATTTACTAAAGCCTGAAATATGGGCAGGAACATTTGCCAATACGGGGCTTTGGACAATTCTATTCACCGGCCTGGCTCTTTTTCTCAGCGCATTATCGGCACCCTATTTTACTGAACTAGACCTTAAATCAGCCGCATTGCTGGCCTTCGCCCTGAGTTTCTCTAGTACGGTTTGTGTCATCAAAATGCTTGAAGAAAGTGGTGAGATGAGCACCCGACACGGACGTTTTTCAATTGGCATTCTGGTGATGCAGGATGTCATTGCGGTTATTTTTTTGGTGCTGGCCGAAGGCAATATTCCTTCAGCCTGGGCATTTCTGTTGCCTGCGTTGTTGCTCGCAAGACCTTTGTTTGGAAAAATATTAACATTAAGTGGCCACGGTGAATTATTGGCACTCTCGGGTTTCATGTTCGCACTCGGCGCCTATGAGTTATTTTATCTGGTCGATATTAAAGGGGATCTTGGTGCGCTCTTGTTCGGTGCGCTGCTAAGCCAGCATGAAAAGGCCAGTGAACTGTCCAAGTCGCTATTGGGCTTCAAAGACATTTTTCTAGTTGGCTTCTTTCTCTCCATCGGTCTGGTGGCGCTGCCCGATACGTCGATGATGATCACGGCAGTATTGCTGATACCCTTATTATTTATCAAACTCGGAATGTTTTATTTCGCCTTCGCCAAACTCAGACTTCGCGCTCGAACTGCAAGCTTATCCTCGCTATTACTCACGAACTACAGCGAATTCGGTTTGATCGTTATGGTGGTAGGAGTTGAAATGGGTTTAATTGGAAAAGAATGGTTGGTTATATTGGCGCTGAGCATTTCTATCTCATTCGTCATAACCTGCGTCTACTACCATCAGGCACACACGCTTTACACTCGTTTTAAAGATGTGCTGCATCGCTTCGAGCGTGACAAGCCTCTGCAAGAAGATGTCTTCGTGCAACCGACTGGAGCTGAAATTCTGGTCATTGGAACCGGACGCATCGGACTGGGCGCTTACCTTGCACTGCATCGCGAACTTGGTGATAGTGTCTGGGGAATGGACGCGGACCATGATCGCATTGCCCAGCAATGTGAAGAGGGGTTCCATGTATTCGTGGGTGACGGTGAGAGTGCGGATCTATGGGATAACCTTGACGTATCTCGCATTGAACTGATATTAATCGCAACGCCGGCAACAGAAGATGTGCGCAACATTACAGAACAATTACAGTGTGCGGGTTATTCTGGAAAAATTGCAGCGATAGCGCGGTTTGAAGACGATCACGAAGCTCTATTAAGTTATGGCATAGATAAAGTTTTCAATTTCTTTGCCGAAGCAGGCGTTGGTTTTGCAGAAGATAGTTTGGAGTTGATCGATCGAAAAAGGCGGGTTGATCCGTTATTCAAGAAGACCACTGCGACTGATTAGGCCTTTCGTTAGCACCAATTTTTTTATGATCAATATTAATCACAAATGAGCAATTAAAAATGAATAATAAGCTAAGTGTCATTCGTCTCGAACCTCATGGCCCGAGTGGTATCGGACTAGTAGATATGGAGCTTGAGCAAGGCGACTTTCAATCGCCATTGCCTGAGCAGCAGGTTCACGTCTATTTCGAAGACGAAAAGCTTGGGTTGAGTATTGGTGTCTGGACGACGACGACGATGCAGGAGACTTTTGGCCCTTACCCCGGTGATGAATTCATGTGGGTGTTGGAAGGTCAAGCCAAATTGGTTGACGCAGATAAAAACGAAACGCTGGTTAAGCCAGGAGAATCATTCTGTGTCCAAAATGGGATTCCTATCAGCTGGAAACAGGAAGGATTTTTACGTAAGTTTTACATCACCTTTGCGCAACCTAATACCCCAATGCCAGAAATAGACAGTGCAGACGGTGGTGTGATGGTACTAAATACTGATCAGTTATCAGATGGATTAGTGAGGTTAGAACACACCGAACCATTTGTTATCAAAGCGGGAGACCCGATTCAACGCGACTCACCATTATTTACCAACGATAGTAACAATATGTTTGTTGGACTGTGGGATAGCAAAGCCTTTGAAAGTGAAATGAGACCTTTCCCTTCGCATGAATTTGTCCAGCTATTAGAGGGTGAAGTGAGCATTACCGAGGAAAATGGCGAGACACAGTTATTTAAAGCAGGCGACGCATTTTTTATTCCTATGGGAACCGTTTGCCAATGGCGAGTCACGGACTACATTAAAAAGTATTACGCCATCGTAGAACCGGTTGAGTAAAGTTTGAGTTCTTTCAGCAATTAACGAGAGCACAATTAACAGATGAAAATTTAACCGTTATTTGAGTTGACTGACAGGTTGTTCGATAAGAATCTTAGACACCGGAACCGCTGTGAAGTTGTGTTCCAACAAAGCTGAATGTGATGACCAAAAGATCAGTATTCACATTATGATAAATAATCCATTAAGGGGTCAATACTATCTTGATTACCAGCAAGTTCCTTATGAGCAAAATCGATGACAATAATTTCGTGTTCCGTCAGGCGTTTTAATGCGGGAAGGTCCTCCTTTGGTGCCATTGCTTCAAGATCTTCAAATTCATCCAGATAACCCGGATAGCGCTCCACTATGTATGTCATGAATTGATTCCAGCTATAGGACTGATGTTGGTCAACATGGCTCAGTCCTTCCTGGTGAAGTACTTTTTCATCTCTAGAAACTAGGTTGTATTTTTTTAACAGTGGCTCAACCGCTTTCGCGGCTACTCTTTCAATTCTAGCCAGTAAGATGGTCTTCTCTTTTTCACTGAAATGTTCAGCGAGACAATAAAAATAAGACTCTCCACTGACTTCTTCTTCGTAATAAGTCAGAAGTGTCTGCAGATATTTTTCTGACACAGACCTATTTTTCTCAACCATCTTCATAAAATACTCGATCATATTTCATGCGATTGTCAGGATCTACTTCTGTGTCGAGTTCGCGAGCATAACGGTGCCCAGCAAAAACCGCCGCGGCAATAATCGCTGGTGCTTCACAGTCACCAATACGAGTGAGCGATTTAGGTTGATAATCTTCTTTTTTATCAAGATTTTCGGCCATCTTTCGTTCTATTTCTCGAAACAAATCATCATCGGGTGTTCGCATAGTCACCGTGACGACTGCCTCTACACTAATCGGTTTCAACTTACCGGTGTATTTGCATTCCATTTGTGCTTCTGTTCCGTTATACGAAACCAGTGCATGGGCTGTAATAATTTCTACTCCTATTTCGAGTAACCGGCGATTTATCTGGGCCTGTTCAGAGGTCATATTTCCCCAGCTGGAAACCATTGATTCGGGTGTAACGAGCGTGACAGGAAGATCTTTTTGTCTCAGAACTTCGGCGATGACACTGGCCATGTAGTAGTGATCATCATCGTAAATTAAAGTGGGTCCGGACGGAATGCTTCCAGCCATTATGTCATCAGGCGTGTAAACCTGATCCGCTGGGCCGATCTCAGTCAGTGGCTGAGTGTTGTAGTTTCCCTGCCCATTGGCTTTCCATTTAGCACCGGTAGCGATCAAAATATGATCAGCCTCCATGGCCATCACATCATCGGCAGTCATCCTATTTTCCAAATATATATCAACATTTGGCATCTTCAGGATTTGATTGGTACGATAATCACGTACGCGACCCCATTCACTTAATCCGGGTAGTTGGCATTCACGGGAAACACGCCCACCAAGATGACTATCAGCTTCGGCTAGTAAAACATTGTAACCCCGGTTGCCAAGTGATCGGGTCGCTTCGAGACCCGCAGGGCCAGAACCTATCACCAACACGGTTGAGTCCGATCCTTTAGGGTCTATTTTCTCTGGATGCCAACCACGACGCCATTCTTCACCGATAGTCGGGTTTTGAGTGCAGCGCAAAGGTGTGGCTTTACTATCACCGACATAGCAATTGTTACAGCCGATACATTCACGTATTTCATCAATTCGGCCTTCTTCGATTTTCTTCGGTAGAAAAGGGTCGGCGATTGAGGGGCGGGCAGCGCCGATGAAGTCGACTATGCCTCGATTAATCTGCGATATCATGGTGTCGGGTGAGGTGAATCGACCGACCGTTACGACTGGTTTTGTTGTAATCGACTTAACATACGACATATAGGCTTCAAGTGAAGCTTCTTTAACAAACCGGGATACCCCCATCTCACGATGATAGTCATTGATATTGATATCCCAGAGATCGGGTAATTCAGCGAGCATTTCAATCATCTCACGATGTTCGCCAATGATCGGGCTACCGTTTCCTTCACCACCTTCATCAGCAGAAAACCTGACCGCTACAGCACATTTATCACCGAC
>JBLILW010000115.1:0-7792 GCA_047638435.1 Urechidicola sp. | reverse complement strand
TACCTTTTTTGGAACGGCATCGATTTGATTCGACGCTTCCTGAATTTTGCTGGTCCGGCTGTCTACGTTGTGATGATAGTCCTCATGGCTGTCATCTGGTACAAAGCTGGCGGTGATTTGTTGTCAGAAGCGGGTAATATTTTTAGTGGCAGCGGTAGTTATGAGGGTAGTGCTGTTTCTGCTTTCTTCGCGATCTTCGGCACCATGGTTGCTTATTTTGCTGCTGTTGTTATCAACTTTGGTGATTTTTCTCGCTTCGTCAGTAGTGAAGCCGAAATGAGGAAAGGAAATTTCTGGGGGCTAGTTGGCAATATCATCATCTTCTCTTTTATCGCACTGATAATTACAGCGGGTACAGTCGTAATTTTTGGTGAAGCCATGACAAATCCGACTGACATGGTTGCCAAGGTCGATAATCTGGGATTGACCATAGTCGCCGCATTTGCATTTTTCACCGCGACGGTAGGCATTAATATGGTTGCTAACTTTGTACCACCGGCCTACGACCTGGCCAACCTGGTACCAGAGAAAATAAACTTTCGCACAGGCGGGCTTATAACAGCAGTGGTTGGCTTTATTCTAGCGGCGTTATGGGTATCGGTAATTTCCACCATCGGAATATTTCCTTTTGTGAATACCCTCGGTGCTATTCTAGCGCCTGTCTATGGCATTATGATGTCCGACTATTACCTGATAAAGAAACAAGAGCTTGATATTCAACAACTGTTTTCATCTGATCCGAATGGTAAGTATTACTATGATGGTGGTTGGAACAAGAGAGCGTTAATTGCAATGGCAGTATCAGCTGTTTTTGCTGTGTCAACGGTTTGGGCTCCAGCGTTATCAGACCTGAGTGGTTATGGCTGGATTATAGGTGCCGTTCTTGGTGCTATATTGCACATGATTCTTGCTAAAAAGAATTAACCCCTATAGGTAAAATTGACCCGTCCATTCATAATTGAAAGGACGGGTTTTCTAGAAATAAGGATTAGGAAGAGATAGACCACAATTGATTCGGCTAAAACCTAACTATTCTTCTAATAAATCACCTAGCTGGATAAACTTACTCAACACCTCGAATTAAACAGTAAATACTTTTCTCGATATGGCCAGAATTCAGCAAAAGGTCAAACTTACCACCACGGCAACTCATTATTTGATTCGTTGTATTTTGGTAAAGCAATTGTTTGAATGATTGATAATCAAGGTTTTCAATAGAGGGGACCTGCACGGCACAAAATTGGTGCAAGTCGTGCAATGTAAATTGCCAGCTATTGTTTGTTAGCTGAAATGACTGGCCAAATGTTTGAATGGCTTTGATGACTTCTTTGTCATCTTTGATGTAACGCTCGAAATAACTTATCAATTGTTGATGTTTTTTGTCAGTCACTGGCTCAATACCTATGATACATTGTCGAATGATCAACGTTACCGCAGCAGTGACGCGAGGGCTTGTGGATTGGACGGAAAGTACAAGTGCAGGTAGCTTGCGGTCAGATTGTCTGTTTGATAAATAGGTTCGCCCGGTGCAGGATGACTGATACGTCGACCGAAGGCGATGGGTTCTATCTTGTGTTCACATCGACTTCGATGATGGGCATGGCCGCGAAACTCGCCTTGGGGCAGTGGCGCGTACTGCATGCCCTGGCAACCACCACGTTCACGCATGATTCCGTGTCCAGCTAATAGGCCGACCATATCGGTTTGCTGCCCTGCCAGGTCGGTGAGTGACTCCATTAAATAAAGCATGCCACCGCATTCAGCTAAGATTTTTTTACCACTGGCGTTAAAGGTTCTTAACTGTTGATGCATGGCCTGGTTGGCGGCGAGTACTTTATGATGAAGTTCTGGGTAGCCACCGGGTAGCCATAACGCGTCTACTTCAGGCAGCACGCTATCTGCCATTGGAGAAAAATAAACGCAGGTCGCGCCCATCGTTTCTAACAGTTTTATATTGGCGGCATAAATAAAACTAAAGGCATCATCTTTAGCGATACCAATTGTTAGGTCGTTAAGTAATGTGTCTACTTTGGCTTCTGAATCATCTTCAAATTTGACTGGATCGGGCAGTGCGGTGAGCCCAGATTGAAACATGACTTCGGACAGTTCATCGAGGCGTTCATCCATGTCGATTACCTCATTTGGATGAACAAGACCTAAATGTCGTTCGGGTAGAGCGATATCTGGGTGGCGGCGCACACAGCCGAGTAGCTTGACTGACTCTGGCATTGCCTCGGTGATGAGCGATTCGTGTCGTTCGCTACCGAGCGCATTGGCAATGACGCCTGCAATTTTTAATTCGGGTTTGTGGTGGGCAAGCCCCAACGCAATTGCGCCGAAGGTTTGTGCCATCGACCGAGCATCAATGACGATCGCAATCGGTATACCAAAGAATTGTGCCATATCGGCGCCACTTGGATTACCGTCAAACATGCCCATGACACCTTCGATTAAGATTAAATCAGCCTCTTTAGCGGCTTGATGCAACAGACGTTTACATTCGGCCTCGCCAACCATCCATAGGTCGAGCTGGACAACCGGTTTACCGGAGGCTTGTTCTAAAATTAATGGATCGAGATAGTCAGGCCCTGTTTTAAATACTCGAACATCGAGGCCTTGATTATGATGATATCTTGCGATACCAGAGGTAATGGTAGTTTTACCCTGGCCAGAAGCTGGGGCGCAAAAAAATAGTGCAGGGCAAAGAACGTAATGAGCAGAGGCTACCATTCGATACCTGGTTGTGCTTTGACGCCTTTGCGAAAAGCGTGTTCGACATCTTCAATCTTGCTGATGGTATCGGCTACTTCACCCAGTTCACGATGCATGGTACGACCCGTAATAATGACACTTTGGTGGGTTGGGCGGTTTGCTAAAGCGGTGATAACGGGCGACACATCTAAATAGCCATATTTGAACATGTAGGACATTTCATCAAATATTAAAATGTTGTATTGATCGTCAGCGAGCATTGCCTTGGCCACTTCCCACGCGCTTTCTGCAGCCGCTATGTCTTGGGTTTTGTCTTGTGTTTCCCAAGTGAAGCCATGACCCATAACGTGAAAATCAACCATCGGGTGATCTTTAAAAAACAAGTGCTCACCCGTCTCTAACCAGCCTTTGCTAAACTGAACAACACCAGCACGCTGTCCATGCCCCAGAGAACGTGCCATTGTACCAAAAGCGGATGAACTTTTGCCCTTGCCATTGCCCTTCATCAAAATTAAAACGCCACGTTCTTCTGTGGCTTTAGCGATACGTGCGTCGATCACCGCTTTTTTCTTTTTCATTTTGTAGAGGTGTTTTTCTTCATTGTCTTTGTCGCTATCACTCATTGGCGTTATCCTCTATAGGGTCTTAGGGGTTGTGGGTTAAACAGCCGTCAGTGCTGACAGCGGCAGGTAATGAGCTGAAACAGCATCAGCCAGTTGTTTTCCTAGCCCAAGTTTAATACGACTGGATTCGATATCGACGATAGTGACCTGATGTTGTGACAGCAAGGCATGTGAGTTGATTGATTGCTCTAGTCTGCCATCCGTTATCAGATAAATAGAACAGTTGAGATGTTGATGGCGCTGGCCTAAGAGCAGGTGTTGGGCTTGGTCTAACACTTGACGTATCGGTGTGCCGCCGCCGGCTTTTATCATATCAAGTTTAGACTGAATGTTTTTAGGTGCGCGTTGAGTCTGTATCAAGGTGCTTACCTGATTGTTACCAAATGTCAGTATGCAAATTTGCTGGCGTTTTAAATAGGCTTGGCGTGATAATTCTTTTAATACGCCCTTGGCATATGCGAGGCCTTTCCCGGCGAGTGTTGATGCTGATGTGTCGAGCAACACCAGTTTTAGCTCGCTACTGCGTAACTGCGGGTAGCGATATTTCAAATGTTTCGATTGGAGTGAGCCCGCAACTATTTTTGTGGCCAGACTTCGAAACCAGTCAATTTTAGCGGTGCCAATTAAAGCTCGATTCATTGATATCCGGTTCAAGAAGCGGTTTGATATTGAGTTGCCTTTGCGCTGGCTGTTTGTTGCCGAAGCAGCAGGCCGTGTTGTTGGCAGCGCTGCAACTTTAGCTTGGTCGGGTAAGGCAAGTGCCTGATGGGTGTCGGTGGTTACCAATTCCATTGCCCCCCAGGAGCCTTGAATTGATGAGCCTGATTGGCTGTTGGTTTGTGGTGTGTTAACTGAGTTGTCTGGTGTATTGTCAGGCGCTGAAGGGTTGCTAGAAGGGGGGGGCTGGGTCGATGGCGGCGGCGTATTTCGGCGATGGTTTAATACTAGGTCTTCAATTGCGTCAAGGTCTGATTCGAACACTTCAAGTCGACGATGCAAAGCCGCGTGCGCTCGGCTGGCGCGGTGCATTGTGATGTCTGCGCGGAAACCTTCAACATGGGCATCGGCACATCGTTGCGCAATCTGGTGGCTGATGTTTTCGCCCACGGCTATAATGGGTAAGTTTTCGATTGCCCAGTTCAGTTGAATGCTGAGTTCACTCAATGCTACTTGCTGCTGATCGATAAATTTGTCTGGATCACTATCGAATGCGAGGCGTTGTTTTACGACTAGTTGTCGTTGTTCGATAGAAAACTGGGTATCTACATTGGCCATTAATCCAAAACGGTCGAGTAGTTGTGGACGCAGCTCGCCTTCATCTGGGTTCATTGTGCCGACCAGAGAAAATAACGCATCGTGTTGATGGCTAATGCCGTCGCGTTCTATCAGGTTGGTACCTGAGGCAGCGGCATCGAGCAGTAGATCGACCAGATGATCGGCGAGTAAATTCACTTCGTCGACATACAATATTCCTTCATTGGCTTTTGCTAATAACCCAGGTTTAAAAGCCAGTTGCGACTGGCTTAATGCTTGGTCTAGGTCCAACGAGCCAGTGACCATTTCTTCGCTGGCACCGAGCGGCACGGTGACAAATGGCTGATCGTGATTCAGGCTCGCGAGGCTGCGTACGAGGGTAGATTTTGCGCTGCCACGCGGGCCACTTAATAATAAACCGCCAATTGCGGGATCGATACTAATGAGTAGCAGCGCGGTCTTCAGGCGGGCCTGTCCTATAATCGCTGTAAATGGAAAATGACGCCGCATGGTTAGCTAATTGTTAGTGACGGATGAAATGATTAATCAAGCTTGTTATTAAGCACGGTCAAAACGAACGAAACGAGTGCTTGCAAAGCCACATAGGGCACCAATCAGCAAACAGAATATGGTCATACCAATGGTTGTCATGGTTACAAATTGACCCGACAGTTGGTTCAGTGCTTCGACGGCGACTGGATCGGTATTGGCATAGCTATGGGTCTGGGGTGTTGGTGCGCCCAATACCTGAGGCAATACGAGTAATATGCCGCCGGCTATTTTGAAAGCAGTAGCGCCGTAATAAAGCAGTAATAAACCAAGTGCTGTCGCAACCGTGCTAGATATCCACCAGACCTGGCGTTGTCCTAAAGATTCGGACAGGGTACCCGGAATTTCGGGCTGCAATCCTAGTAGGCTAGGGGCTACAAAAATCGAAAGCATTAGGGCCGCTCCCCACAAAAGGCCTGTTTTCCAGTTGAGTTTTGGTTTGTTCGATTTCAGGTTGTGGAAGGACATGACTGAAATCATGAATAACGAAAAAGTAATTGCAGTCACTATATTTGCAACCAGTGTTGCGGTTGTTCTTTCGAAGCCGTCGGCTGGCGACCAACCGATGCCATCACCGTGGTCATGACTATGCGCTGCCTCGGTATTATCGTTAGCGTCTGCCTGAACTGCGATTTCTACGTTGGCTTCACTGACTTCGTAAGCTTCGGAGGCATAGATGATGGGGTTGATTTGAAACTGTTGGAACAGGCCGTATAAAGATCCTACAATAATGCCAACCATAACAGCTGAAAAGACAATGTTTCTGAAGGTCATAATATAATTACTCTTGACGTAATCACCTAGGTTGAAGTAACTTAAGACTATTGGCTTAGGCACCATCCAGTGGTTAGCTGGATGACATTTATGCCCTTAATGTTGCTAACTAACCACTAAAGGTTAGTGGCAGGGAAATGCAACTGCGTGACGAGTGTCGTGAGCGGCATTATGAGCCACATCCATAAAGCCAACAGCAAATAACAGTGCGGCACCTAAAATCAGTGCACCAAAAATTTGAGCAATAGCAGACTGATTGATCGCAGTTGCTGAATGGCTTTGTGTAGTCGAAGTAATTGATTGATGCATTGTTATCTCTCCAATATGCGCACACACCCGTGCGGTTTTCATTATGTTTTGTCGTCAAATGATCGATAAATTTCGATGCACCTGATGTCAGTTATTTAAACAAAGGCTGGTTCCGGGCTTCTAGCCATTGAAATGGCTATGTACCGTTGCGGGGGCAGCGCAGGTTCTTGCATTGAACGACTGACACTTAGTGTCGAGCTATTCATTACTTGCTGACTTCCCATTTATTTCAGTGTCGAGACCTTCATTGTTGGATACAAGTATAGCAAATGAGAGGTAAATGTAACCTGCTTGTTGGTTAATATTTCGACGGTTACAGTTCTGATCACGACAAATAATAAATCAACAGGGAAGCTCGGCGCGTATGGAGAAATATTTGACGCATCGGGTATTTAACCATACCTATCTGACTGTATACTCCGCTGCCTTAGGAGATCTTCATGTCATTATTAAATTCTTTACCTGAAAATTCTGGAATTATTATTTGCGGCCACGGTAGCCGAGCCAAAATTGCTGAAGAAGAGTTCAGCCTGCTGGCGACAGGGTTGCGTGCCAGGTTTCCACAACTAGAGGTTGAATATGGATTTCTGGAATATTCATCACCCAATATTCACATGGCGTTGGATCGTTTGATAGCAAAAGGCATTACTAATATCTATGCGGTGCCTGGAATGTTGTTTTCAGCCACCCATGCGCAGAATGATATTCCGTCGGTATTGATCACTTATATGCAGAAACATCCAGGGCTGACGATTAAGTATGGTCAAGAGCTTGGCTTGCATGATGAAATGATTATGGCATTCCAACACCGAATTATGGAAGCGCTCGATCGGGTCGCAATGCCAACGCCAGGAGATTTATACGACACGATGCTGGTTGTTGTTGGGCGCGGCACGTCAGTCGCCCAAGCCAATGCAGAGGCTTCGAAATTGACGCGTATCGTAGCTGAAAATATGGGCTTTGGTTGGTGTGAAACAGTCTATTCTGGGGTGACTTTTCCTTCAGTTGGTCGTGGTTTAGAGATGGCGTTAAAACTGGGTTTTAAGAAGATAGTGGTCGCACCTTACTTCCTTTTTTCGGGTAAGTTGATCGGGCGTATTAATGCCTATATCGAAAAGGTTTCGGCCGTTAATCCCGATGTTAGCTTTCATGTAGCGGACTACCTGCGTGATCAAACGCATGTTATTAATACTTTCGTCGAACGAATTGAAGAAACAGTGTCTCAGCCAGCCCAAAACAATGGCCTGATGGAGCAATTTCAATCTAAATTGGCCGCTGGTGAAGTTACGATTCACCATCATCATGCAGAGTTTCAGCCTGAATCTGAGGCTGATTCAAAAACTCATTCTCATAGACACGACCATGATCATGAACACGGACATAGCCACGATCACTCACATCAGCAGGATAAAGGACATAGCCATTCGGGGCATGGTCATTCTCATGCGCCTTATCGACATATTGCGCATCCGCATGGCCCGAGAACGATGATCGACGAAAATGTTTGTTGTTGTTTTATGAGTCAGTTTCCTCAAGCAGTTATCGATGAGGAACGTGCGCTGCGGCTGGCG
>JBLILW010000114.1:0-7852 GCA_047638435.1 Urechidicola sp. | reverse complement strand
GGGAAGGATGTTAGCTATGTGGATTGAAGGGCATCTCTATAAATGCACTTTTCCAGTGATTGGTAGCCACCTTCTCGTCCAAGGAGGAGAAATAAACCCATTTGGCATTGATGAAAACGCTATCTAACGCTAATCACCTAATGGTGCTGTGTCAGCTGGCTGAAGGGGATCGTTCAGTCGGTGAGTTGGCCGACACGTTCAACATTCGAATGCCCGCTATGTCACAACAATTTAATTTACTACGCCTCGAGGGGATTGTTACGTCTCGTCGAGATGGCCAAACCATTTTTCACTCGCTGGCACGTGACGACGTTAAAAAGTTGATCACTTTTTTGTATGAGACCTATTGCAACCCATCTTCTTAAATAATTAAGGATGACACCATGACAACTGCTATATCAAAAATTGAACCCGAAGTACTGAATGGCTGGCTCATTAATGACGAAGCCGTTCTGATTGATATTCGCGATCCTGACGAATTTGCCCGTGAACGCATTAAGGGTGCGTTTTTAGCACCGCTATCCCACTTTTTCGAAACCAACTTCAATCGTTTTCGAGGTAAAAAAGTAGTGTTCCATTGTGCCAACGGCACTCGAACCCAACAGGCCTCAAACGAATTGCTCGGCTCCGGATGTAGTGAAGTGTATATCCTCAATAATGGTATGGATGGATGGAAGGCAGCGGGGCTATCGACATTTATTAATAAAAAAGCACCTATTAGTATCATGCGCCAAGTCCAAATTGTCGCTGGTTCCTTAATGCTGCTGGGTGTCGTACTGGGTTCCTCTGTATCCCCATGGTTTTACAGCCTAAGCGCAATGGTGGGCGCGGGACTACTTTTTGCCGGTATCTCTGGTACTTGTGCCATGGCCAGTCTATTGACTCACTTACCTTACAATCATCCCGCAGATCAATAGTCGGTATAATTCAGCTCAACCTAAACACATAACGATGATGTCATTTTAATCACAACAGTTTATTCAGAATTGGCCTTTAGACTGAGCTTGATTACTGATCATTCGACTTACTCGAAAATAATACAACCTATGATAATCACTGACCTCTTTTATGGTGTTGGCACCACTTGATTGGGCACTTCTTAGGACTTCGCTTCTAGCTTTTACCTTTTTCAAATATAGCTTTATCGTGGATAAGTGGAATTCAATATTAGGCTGTTGAACGTTCTTGCTATTCACCGTGGTTTAAAAGCTTTGCAGATTGTTCAATCGCTTTATCAAGGTAGTAACCGTAAAACTCTCGATTACCGACACCGATTATTGGCTCATGCAATTGAACACCATCAGCAGACAAAAACAAAATGGATGGCGAAAATTCAGCATCGTAACGCCGCGCAAACTGCCCAGGGCTTATAGAATCGCCCGAAAAATCGGTGAATGAAAGTCCTGCTAAATCTAGCTCTCGTACAAAGGCGATGTTCGGCAAGGTGCCGTTGCGTAACATAGGCTCAATGTGGGCAGATTTAACGTATTCGCAAAAACCACAATCTGGCTGCGTCACCATCACTATCACCACCCGTTTATGCTCTATGGATTCAACACCAAACCGACTAAGATCGTCAACCGGCTCTAGCTGTGAATCAGCGTACACACAAGGTGCCACTATAATAGACAGAAAGATTATCCAGTTCTTGAGAATGTCAATAATCATATTACTCACATCATACTTGCCCTAACCCTGGATTGTTATCGACGTTTTTAAGTTTCGGCGTGTTAATTTTTTTGATCCTGATTTCTTTTTTATCTTTCATATAGGTGCTAACAACATCCCATATTGGCTCGCCTGGTGATTGAGAACCCACGGTTGCCCAGCCGGCTACCTTGTATGTTTTTCTGGCGTCTATAGGTGTACCATCGTCGAGTTGCATACTTGAAATGCGTTTATTGATGGTTTCTAGCGGGTCACAAACATAGTCCATACCACCTAAGCGAACCATATCGCCGCCCTGCTGATAGTAAGGGTCTGGGTTAAAAAGATTATCACAGACATCTTCCAAAATTAACTTAATGTCTGCACCAGACATTTCTCGCACGTAAGTCTCTGGATAGGTTATAGCGGTTTGATCCATCAAGTGCTCCATCGTAATGGGTTGTCCAGGTAACACGGTTGTTCCCCAACGGAAACCTGGAGATAGCGAGATTTGTGCATCTCCAACCATGCGCTGTGCATCACAGATAACCTGATCGAAGGTGCCGTTGAAGTTTCCACGTCGGTACAGTAGGTCGTCACACACTGCCAGCTCTTCCGATAACTGGGTGATATATGGTTTCCGAACGGTTTCGATATAGTCGGCCATTTTTTTATCCGCCTCGAGCAGATTAGCGAATACTGGCAATAGGCGATACTGAAAGCCTTTAACAGCACCATTTTTGATATCGAGGTCCATCACACCTAAAAACTTGCCGTTTGATCCCGCATTGGTCACTAGGGTTTTTCCCGAATCGTTGTTGACAGGAATAGCCTCAGGCACGCCATCATGCGTATGACCACCGAGGATGACATCAATTCCTGACACAATCGATGCCATTTTTAAATCGACATCCATACCATTATGGGAAAGTAATACGACGGCATCTGGCTTTTCGGTTGCCCTTATATCATTAACCAATGCCTGCATTGCTTCGTCACGAATACCAAAACTCCAATTCGGAATAAATCGTTGCGGGTTAGCGATTGGGGTATACGGAAATGCCTGCCCGATAACAGCGATACGAGCCTGACCCACCTGTTTAATGCTATAAGGCTTGAAAGCATGACCCGTATCTTCATCATAAGCTTTGGCATCATCAAACAGCGCTTCTTCTGTAACTCTAATATTTTGCGCAACAAATTCCGCATCGAGTCCTTCGAGCAGGCTATGAATTTCAGCTTCGGGGTAGGTGAATTCCCAATGACCGGTCATCACATCGACACCTAAAAGATTGCAGGCACCCACCATATCTTTACCGCGTGTCCAGTAGGCGGTGCCACTGCCCTGCCAGGTATCACCACCATCTAACAGTAAGGTTTTCTCACTACCATAGGATTCACGCATCCGGTCCACTAACGTTTTTAAATGCGCAAAACCACCCACTTTTCCATACTTTAACGCTGCCTCAGAAAAATCGAGATAGGTAAAAGCATGCTTCAACAATGGATCCGAAGTCGCTTCGAACTCCTTAGTTAGTGCATTACCGACCAAATGCGGCGCTTTCCCAAATGCATGGCCAATGCCAAGGTTAACGTTGGGCTCTCTAAAATAAATGGGGTTAAGTTGTGCATGGCAATCGGTAAAGTGCAGTAAGCGAGCGTTACCAAATTCTGGAATCGCATAAGGATCAGCCGATGAACCGAAGCTGCTAGAGGTGCGAGAAAGCATCCCTGCGCCTGCAGCTAGAGAGAGAATCTGTATAAATTCACGACGATTAAGATGCATTGTGTTTTCCTTCTAGAAAAAATGTACTACTAAAAATATAAAGTGAGGCAAAAAAAAACCCACTTGCGATATGCAGTGGGTTTTAAAGAAACAGCCCTACAAAATCTACCCAGGGTGCTTGGCTGTGCATGTTACTTTAGTTTGGGACGCGCGACTTCCAGGCTAACCATTCAATGCTAGCTTGTTTCACACTGGTTTCACCTTCAAACTTAGCCTTATTGCAGGCACTTAGTGCTTTATCGAACTCTCCTTTTCCAATTGCTTTGTTTGCCGCCATAATAAGCTTGCCAGTCGTCGTCCATTCCATTTTCGCCTGAGCCGCTGCTTTACGAGCGTTCTCGGCTGCCCCACAGGCAGACACCGCATCACTTTTAGCGTCAGCAATGGCAATAGAACTGGAAACACTAATCAGCAAGCCAATAGCAATCGAGGTTATTTTTTTCATCATTTTCATTTTTACAATCTCCTGTTAGTGCTACTTACGAGCACCGGGACCATTCAACTCAAGCCCGTTGTTCATGTAGGATAAAAAATATTCTAGATTACGATATTCTTCGCCTTGCGCTGAAAATGGCTTCGCTCTCACGTTCTTATTACAGCCACCAAAACGTCGATGTAACGTTCCTAACCCACCCCATTTAGATCGATACACAGGGAAGTGCGAGGTATGACCAAGCGCTGGGCTAAGAAGGTCGGCTCGAACTTTATTACCCGAATTAGCCATGTGGCAATCTGCACAGGAAAAGTTTAACTGCCCACGTTTAGAGTAAAAGAACTCTTTTCCATTTTCGTAAGCTTCCATCGCAGCGGGACTACCGGCGGGAATCACTACATTAATAGAAGCACCTCGGCCCTGCATAGCGATATATGATGACAGCTGAGCAATAGCACCCTTTTTATATTTTAAAGGTTTTTCGTTATTCGCCTCTCGACAATTATTAATGGCTAACTCCAACGTCATGACCATTGCTTTATCGGTATCCCAATTTGGGTATTTACCACGGATAACACTTAGGTCATCACCAAAGCAGCTGGCATAGGTTTTGCCATTTGCAAAAGGCGCCTGATATAAAACTTCACCGTCATCGATATCCAATTCATAGGGAGGAAAATCTTCAATTTGTTCCCATTGCACCCTTGAAGCTGCGTCAATTGCATAAACACCGTTAACAAACTCTGAAGTGGGAACGTCTGAAAAACGATTCGTATAAAAATCCGAAAACGCCTTTCTATCTCCCTCTGGGGTAGCTATAGCTGCCCCAGCAAAGAGAATTGAACCCAATATAGTTAGTGCTGTAATTCGTATCATATTTATATACCCCATTCTCACTCTGTGAAGACTTGACCTATTTAACAACAACCTCAGTGCTAGCACTTTCGCCTTTATTATCTATCCAGCTGATCGTCAATTCATCACCTTTAGCAGGCCCTGTTACAACCATAGAAATATAGGGATTTTTAGATACCGCAGGCCCAAAGTTTGCTGTCATCAATGTCTGTCCACCTGCTAGCACAGTGATTTCGGTGATGTGATGAGCTGGTATTGGGTTGCCCTTTTTATCTTTTCGCAGCCCCGACTCCATTGGGTGCTTCATCAATGCTTTGACTTTTACCGCATCGCCTTTAAGTTTTGCTTTAGCTTTTATTCCAGCCATTTATATATCCTCGGATAAATTATTCGGTAGCAGTGACGCAGGTTTAACCGCCGCACCCACCGATAGTAACTTTTACATTCTTTCGCGCGGCATAGACTTTTCCATCGGCTTCAACCAATGCTATTACGTCAGATGTTTTCCCCATTTTAATGCGGGTTGAAACATCTGCTCTAGCACCTTTACCTAAGTTAAACGTTGCAGTCAGGGGTGAAGGATTTTGTTCGACCAAAATAACTATACGATTGATTCCGGGCATAGTTGACTTAACCCCTATCGGTACTACAGCGCCGTTTTCAGCAATATCAGGTGCTTTTAAGGTGATATCGGCAGATTCAGTGGGCGTCAGATCTTCGTTGAACAATGCTTTCATAACATCACTCATCGATCCACTTTCGAAAGCCACTTCAGACCACGCAGCATTAGCTTGCGACATCGTGAGTAAATCAACAATACCTGTTATACCAAGCACTGAGGCCAAAGCGGTACCTTTTAAAAGGGTACGTCTCGTTGTATTAATAGTTTCCATCACACCAGCTCCTGGTTGAATTTAAAGGGTGTGCACGTAGGCAGCAATTTTGTTTATTTCACCTTTGGATAAAATACCATGGCGACCAAAGGGCGGCATTATTGAATTAGTGTTGCGTATAGTAGCGTCCGAAATTTGGGCTTTTAAAACTTCTACATCAGGAAAACGTGCTTTCATTGCGACTAGTGGCGGGCCACCATTGCCTGCCAACGTGCCATCGTCCATGGCGTGACATGCCAGGCAGTTTCCTTTTTTACGGCTGAAGGCCAGTTGTTTGCCTTCCTTGACCATTTCAGGTGAGTCTCCAGCGATACTCGGGGAAACTCCAAAAATAAGAGACATCAGTAAGGCTGCCAAACTAAAGCTTTTTATGAAAGGCAATTTTCGGGGTAACGTGTATTGCATGCGGCTTTCCTCAAGAGTTTTAAATGCGGTATCAATATTTATTAATACACTTTATAATTTTGTATATTAAACGCGTACTGAGGTCATTCGTCAACCTAATCGCGTATTATTTTAAAGGGGACCAGCAAATGCTATCGACCGATCAACCCGCTCGTTTCAAAATCACTCAATTTATTTTGATTCAAATAGCTACTTTACCTCTTTGGTTAAGCACACCTAGCCTCGCTCAGGAAACCACCGTCAAACCCTATCAGGATGTTGATACTAAAAGGCTGCAAGCTCTAATTATCACGAATAAAAACTTAGTATTAATAGACGTTCGAACACCAGACGAACTTGACGCCTTTGGTGGAACTATTGATGGTGGTTTTCGTAATCATAATTTAAGCAGAGGTTGGCTTGAATTTCAGATTGAAGATATTGTGTTAGACAAAGACACCCCCGTTGTCATGTTTTGTGGCATTGCAGCACGTAGCCCTCTCGCAGCAAAAACGATGACCGAGATGGGATACACCAACGTCTATAACTACACTGATGGCTTTTTCAAATGGCGGGATGCAGGTCTACCCGTGCGCCTTAGTGATGAAAACACTGGCTCTATGCTATTTAGCAAACCAGTTGAGGTGGCCTCTGATATTTGGTCTGCAATTGGCGCTACTGCACCACCAAACTACGAAAACTCTGGTCACAACAATAACCTCTCTTTCATTATCACCAGCGAAGGGATCGTCGTTGTAAATGCTGGTGCTAGCTACCTGCTCGCACAAGCCTTACATAACGAAATAAAGCAACGCACTAGCCAGCCGGTTAAATTTGTAATCCTGGAAAATGGGCAAGGACACGCAATGCTTGGCAGCAACTATTGGAAAGAACAAGGCGCCATAATCATTGCACATGTTGACGCTGCCCACGAAATTGACTCTCATGGCCACATAGATTTAGCGAACATGCAGGCTCTGCAAAGAGATAAAGCCATGGGCACAAAACTCACTCGACCCGATATCACCTTCGATGAGAAATATATCATCGAACTGGGTGGCGAGCATATCGAGCTACTTAACCTCGGACCCGCACATAGCCCTGGTGACATAGTGGCTTGGTTGCCAAAAAGGAAACTAGTCATAGCTGGCGACATTGCTTTTCATCAACGCCTGCTGCCGGTTTTTGACTACACCGATACCGCGGCATGGATTGAAACCTGGGACAGTTTTGCTAGATTGAATGCCAAAATTATCGTTCCCGGTCATGGTGAACCAACGACTTTCGAAGAGGTCACTAAGTATACTTACGGCTATTTAAAGCATTTACGTCAGGGAGTTAGACAATTGCTGGACGAAGACGGCACACTTGTAGATGCCTACGAGATCGACCAATCCGCCTACAACCATCTTGATACATTTGACGAACTAGCCAAGAAAAATGCGGGTAGAGTTTTTGCAGCGATGGAATTTGAGTAGCGCCTGTATTTTAACCACACCCTTTCCTTATAACCAAGGATAATTTGGTACAAACCTATGTTGACTCAACTCACTTACACCCGCTTTATATGCCTCTGCATTTTTAGTCTGCTTTATTCAGGCACATTACTCGCCGAGCTAGTCAACATTGACAATACTGAGCTGCAAAAATTACTTAATGAAAAGACCATTATTATTGACGTACGTAGAGCGGAAGAATGGGCTGAAACGGGTGTCATCGAAAGCAGTCAATTACTTACCTTCTTCGACGGAAATGGTTATTTTAATGCGCAAAAATGGCAGACTGAGATGTCGGAGTTGTCGGACTCATCATCACCCGTGATTCTGATTTGTCACAGTGGCTCAAGGTCAAAAG
>JBLILW010000113.1:0-7854 GCA_047638435.1 Urechidicola sp. | reverse complement strand
CCACATTTGTCAATTGCCTTCATTACCCTTTATTCGGCCAGTTCAGAAAAATATTAAATACATTTCTCATTACTAATTTAAGTAGCATTACCTAAGGGCCTGTCGGGCTATTAATTACTTAACTTTTATAGCATCGACAATTTCTGCGCGTTTTTGTTCGATTCTGGATATCGTGGTTATATCCAAATTCTTTGAAGCAAGAATTTCATCATACAGCTTAACAGCTCTATTATCGTTTCCCGTCAAACGATGATATTGTGCTTCACTAATCAGGGCTTGCAGGCCGCGCTCAAGACCAATATAAATTTCAGTCAATTGCGCATACATCACCGGTAAATCGGAATATCTGCTCTCCATCGTTCGTGCAATCTCTAATGCCGGCCCATATTGCGCTCTGTTTTTTAATAGCTCCAGTAATTGCAAAGAAATAGCCAGGTCGTCCGGGTAAAGGTTCAGCAATTTTCGGTACACCTGCTCAGCCTCATCCCAGCGATCCATGTTTTGCAAATTTTGTGAATAGGTAACGCCGTACCAAATATTTTCACTATCTCGTTGATAAAGTGCCGATAGAAATGTGTCTGCCTTCTCATACTGCCCTTCCCTTTTGAAGGTCAATCCTTTTAGGAAATCACTGCCAGATAAATCAGACTCAATGCGCATTTGATCACTAAGATAGTCTTTGAAAACAGGGAAGTAGTCTATTGTTTCACCGTGAATGGCAATTGGCTTTACACGGCTTTCTGCTTCCGATATTCGGTTCTGATTGATTGGATGAGTGCGTAAATATTCAATATTTTGTAAGCCTGAGCTATCCGAGTTTTTATCCAGAATTTTAAAAAATTCAACCATGCCTCGACTATCAAAACCGGCATTTTGCAACAACGTCATACCCACCCTGTCAGCTTCGTATTCGTTTTCACGCGTGAAACTAACCATCGCTTGCTGACCACTCGCTACCCCACCGAAAATAAGCGCATTGCCAAGCTCAGCATTAGCTCCACCAAGTAAAATACCCGCTAAAACTGACAGCATTGTCAGGTTGTTTACACCGCCAGCTTTGTCATATAAATCAAGCCCATGACGTAATTTGACATGAGCAATTTCATGCGCCAACACAGATGCCAATTGATGCTGGGTTCTAGCCTTTTCTACTAAACCAGCATTAATTCCAATAAACCCACCTGGCACAGCAAAGGCATTGACGCTTGAATCTTTAACAATAAAAAATTGATATTCTCGCGGCCGGCTATCCATACTAGCGAGCAACCTGTTGCCAAGATCATTAATATATCTATCCAATAATGGTGATGTTTCCACCAAACCCGCTGCGAGCAATTGCTGATAAAACTGCTGCCCTAACTTTTTCTCTTGTGCCAAACTAATAGCAGAATTTTGTCCCAGCAATGGCAACGGGTCATCCGCTAAAATTGGCGTCACAGTAAAAAAAAGCACCATAATAAGGCCTGACAGTCGTGAAGCTAAGGATGTTTTGTTAGAGGAAGAGCACAAAATCATGGGCAGTAGCCTGCTAGAATACGTGAGGGAGAAACGCACCAATGGATTGCGCCGCTCAACTGTTGGCACAATAATTCATACCGACACTGCGATAATTGTTCTAATTCTGATTTTTTCATACATTATGGACCCTAAGTATTGACTCTGAGTTTCTATCAATGTCACAAATAAAAGAAATAAGTACATTTGAATTATCGAAGCTGATTAAAAGTACCAATCATTTCGAATTGATCGACATCAGAACACCGGTAGAAATTGGACGCGGTGTCATTTCCAGCGTAAAACACTACCCATGCACTTAGTACCCCTAAATCTAAACTATTTTTTTACCCATCAAAAAAATCATAATCAATTGTCGTACAGGTAGTCGTTCGGCTCAAGTGTGTCGTTTTCTGAATCAACAAGGTTTAAACAATGTCGTTAGTCTTCGGGTGGTGTCGTTAAATAGGCATCGAGCGTGCTAAGAATGGACCCTGAAGCCATTGCATAAAGACACACTTGCGTTTTCAAAAATGGTAGCTTATAAAGACTACCTTGCTAGCTATTATCTCAGCTGGTCAACCATATTCAATTAGGTGAATAAATGATGGCTGAATACGATCACGAACTAGATGCCTCTGGTCTCAACTGCCCTTTACCCATACTTCGTGCGAGAAAGTCACTCGGAGCAATGGAGCAAGGCGAAACTTTGCTGATTATTGCGACTGATCCAGGTTCCGTGAAAGATTTCGAAGCCTTCGCTAAGCAAACCAATAATCTACTTCTATCATCAACTGAGAGTGATGGTAAGTTCAATTTTGTTTTGAAAAAGGCATAAACTATTACCATTCCGAGGACTATTAACTAATCTTTCACCACCAAAGATTACAACCCATATAATCTAAAAAAAATAATGGCTGCCCGTAAAAAGAAACTCTCCATCATTGTCTCACGAGGCACGCTAGACTGGGCATATCCGCCTTTGATCCTAGCCTCAACAGCCGCTGCGTTAGGTTACGATGCTGAAATATTTTTTACCTCTTACGGTATCGAATTAGTCAAAAAAACACCTCATCTGCAGGCCACTGCTATTGGTAACCCTGGGATGCCGATGCCAATCCGTTTGCCGGTTTTTCTACAAGCAATGCCCGGTATGCAAAGTGTCATGACGATGTTGATGCAACAAAAGCTCAAATCGAAAGGCATCATGAGCATTGAACAATTAAGAAGCACCTGTTTGGAATCTGGCGTTAAAATGATCGCCTGTGAAATGACATTGGAACTGTTCGATATCGATCAATCTGACTTACTCGATGAAGTCACCACGGGAGGTATTGCAACCTATCTAGAATTTGCAGGTAAGTCTCATATTTCATTGTCTTTTTAGAGGTAGTCCCAAAGGACATGATAATTAGTGCATTTACGTCATATCCATAATAAGGTTTCTGTTTTTGCCGAGGAGTCTTTCGGACTTAGTATAAATCAATTGCGTAAAAGCCATTTTGGCCAAATTTTACAATCCAATTCGTTGAATAGAAAAACTATTTGCCTCATTCGATTTAAAAATCAAACTAAAAATGACTTCCCCTCGCAACGATTACCTAATTTCAACAGACTCCAAGAGCTTACAAAAACGATATTCAGCGTAAAAAATGATATTATCAGGTTCTGAAAATATCCATTACGATATTCAAGAATATAACTACCAAATATCGACTCAGTTACGCTTACCGAGCTAGACTGACGGTTAAGAGCGTAGTAGGCATGTCTTAAAACTAAACCTAAAGCGGACCGCCAATTTTTTCTTATCCGCTTCTTAATTAGAATTTTCTTATGGACGATAGGGACCAACAATCAAAAAAGAACAATACACACAAAGGTATTTTTCTACTGCCCAATTTATTCACTACTGCCGCATTATTCGGTGGTTTTTATGCCATTATTGCCGCCATGAAAGGTCAGTTCGAAATAGCCGCGATCGCTATTTTTATTTCGATGGTCTTAGATGGTCTGGATGGCCGTGTCGCGCGGCTCACTAATACTGAGTCAGACTTTGGTGCTGAATATGACAGTCTCGCAGACATGGTTTCGTTTGGCGTCGCGCCAGGTCTAGTGATGTATCAATGGTCACTGGTCTATCTAGTGGGTGACTCTATGTTGCACGGCAAGATTGGCTGGTTGGGTGCGTTTATTTACACCACTTGTACCGCATTACGCTTAGCCCGATTCAACACACAAGTCGGAATTGCCGACAGCCGATATTTTCAAGGACTTGCAAGTCCAGCGGCGGCAGCTGTGTTAATGGGCGCCGTTTGGGTAGGCGAAACCTATGGCATCGCTGGCCAGGATGTTCGCTACCCTGCCTTAGTGTTGACTATAATCACCGGTGGACTCATGATTAGTCGGTTTTCTTACTATAGTTTTAAGGGTCTCGATCTTCGCAAAAAAGTCCCTTTTGTCGCCGTACTAATTATCATGCTGATATTTGTATTTTTATCGATAGAACAAGCCGCCGTATTGTTTTCCATCTTTTTTCTATACCTGCTTTCTGGCCCAATAGTGTCACTATTTCGCTGGAATCGAGATCGTATGCAAATAACACCCAATTCAGAGTAAGCCGGGTGCCAGAAGCAATCAGATAACACCATAACGAGCAAAGATCATGAGCAAAGATAAACTAATCATATTTGACACTACATTGCGTGATGGCGAGCAAAGCCCCGGCGCATCGATGACCAAAGATGAAAAAATTCGCATTGCGAAAGCACTGGAAATAATGAAGGTTGACATCATCGAAGCTGGTTTTCCGATAGCGAGTAATGGTGACTTTGAATCAGTTCATGCTATATCAGGCATCATCAAAGACAGCACAATCTGTGCGCTAGCACGAGCCAAAGAAATCGATATCGCACGCGCCGGTGAAGCCATTAAGCTAGCCAACTCTGGTCGCATTCATACCTTTTTGGCGACATCGCCAATCCATATGGAACACAAACTTCGTATGTCGCCCGATCAAGTGGTCGAAGCAGCGGTCAATGCGATCAAAATCGCGCGGCGTTATACCGACAACATCGAGTTTTCACCCGAGGATGCAGGTCGATCTGATCCGGATTTTTTATGTCGAGTGATAGAAGCAGTCATTGCAGAAGGCGCAACCACCATTAACATTCCTGATACCGTTGGCTACAACATTCCGTATCAGTTTGGTGGACTAATAAAAGACTTAATCGAAAGAATACCTAATTCTGACAAGGCCGTTTTTTCGGTTCATTGTCACAACGATTTAGGACTTGCTGTGAGTAATTCTCTGGAAGCGGTGCTCAATGGTGCCCGCCAGGTCGAATGCACTATCAATGGTCTGGGTGAACGCGCGGGCAATGCTTCACTGGAAGAAATCGTTATGGCAATTCGTACTCGTCAGGACGTTTTCCCTTGCGATACCACGCTTGATGCGACTCAGATTATGACTTGCTCTAAGCTGGTATCTGCCATCACCGGTTTTAACGTACAACCGAATAAAGCCATCGTCGGTGCTAATGCTTTCGCGCACGAATCAGGGATTCATCAGGACGGTATTTTAAAGGCACGAGAAACCTACGAAATCATGCGCGCGCAGGATGTTGGCTGGACAACTAACAAACTGGTAATGGGTAAACATTCAGGACGAAACGCCTTCAAGAGTCGCATGGCTGAATTGAATATTGAATTCGCATCAGACGAAGAGTTGAACGAAGTATTCGCCCGCTTTAAAACACTGGCGGATAAGAAGCACGATATCTTTGACGAAGATTTGCAGTCACTGGTGAGCGAACCATTACTTGACTCCGAAACCGAAACCATCAAACTCATCAGCCTACGGGTTTGCAGTGAGACCAACAGCTCTCCCAATGCCAGTATCACCCTAACGATCAACGGTGAGCAACAAAAGGCTGAGGCAATAGGCGATGGTCCTGTTGATGCCAGCTTTAAGGCCATCGAAAAACTGACCAAAACTGGCATCAACCTCCAGTTATACTCCGTCAATGCAATCACCACGGGTACTGACTCTCAAGGTGAAGTGACAGTCCGTGTCGAAAAAGATGGCCATATTGTCAATGGCCAGGGTGCCGATACCGATATTATTATCGCTTCTGCCAAATCTTATATTAATGCATTAAATAAAGTCATTAACCGCACCGGCAAAACACACCCCCAATTGGGGACAGTTTAACTCATGATGAATTTAACATGTTAACTGACCGCCAACAACACTGCCTGCGAGGCATAGGCATTCGTCAATGGGTAAACCGGTCGTCTATGCCATTACGAATAACCAATCAAGAACCAGTGGTCAAAATAGACGCTGATATTGAGTCCAGATCACCAGCATCAGTAACAGCACCAATGTCGGCAGCTTTACCGGTACAAGCACGCTCACCGATAGCCACGCCTGAGCTAGTACCAGTTGCTAAAATCATCCCTAAAATAGAGTTCAATCTCGATAGCTGGGATAACATCAATCAATCCATTGAACTATGTAAAAACTGCAATTTAGCGAGTGCCTGCACCCAAAAAGTGCCAGGGATCGGTAACAGGCAGGCAGATTTAATGATTATTGGTGAAGGCCCAGGTCAAGACGAGGACATTAAAGGTGAGCCTTTTGTTGGTCGTCCTGGCGTCTTGCTCGACAAAATTTTGCAATCGGTTGGCATCGCGCGGTCTCAGGTGTTCATTACCAATATTGTTAAATGTCGCCCGCCGAATAATCGTGACCCACACAAAGATGAGGTCAAAGCCTGCGATTCTTTTTTGCGTGCTCAGATAAAACAAATATCGCCCAAAGTGATTTTATTGGTTGGGAGGATATCCGCTAATAGCTTGCTCAACACTAGCGAACCGGTTGCCAAATTGATCGCACAAAACCATCAACTGGTTGACTCAGACATACCGGTTAAAGTTACCTATCACCCGTCCTATCTGTTACGCAACCCAGCAGCCAAAGCCGTTGTTTGGCAGGACATGAAATTACTGCATCAGATGCTAAACCCATGAGTAAAGCCGATTTAAAACCAGCCTTAAGCTATCGGCCAATGACACTAGATGATGTAGCCTACGTACTCAAAGTAGAAAACGAAGTCTACCCTTATCCTTGGACTGAACGCATTCTACAAGATTGCATCAGAGTGGGTTATGACTGCTGGCTGTCACTTGAAAACGACTCAATCGTTGCCCATGCCGTTGTCAGCGTGGCAGCTGGCGAGAGTCACCTACTGAACTTATCAGTTTCAGAGAAACATCAAGGCAAAGGTATTGGTAAGGCGTTTATCTATTTTTTAATTGATACTGTTCGTAATAAAAACGCCACCGTGATGTTGCTCGAGGTTCGCCCCAGTAACTTACAAGCAATCAGTTGCTATGACGCCGTTGGCTTCAATGAAATAGGCTGCCGAAAAAACTATTATCCGACCGCCAACGGTAAAGAAGACGCATTGTTATATGCGAAAGAAATTTACTAGCTTTCTACGCCAGCCCTAATCCCAGACTTTAGTCATCTTACAAAACCCAAATTTATTTGTTGATAATGCATGGAATGCCCCTTTTTTACTGATCGCGACATTAAGTTAAGCCAATTGGTGGATAAACTTGTACTTGGCGGCGTCAGACTAAAAGCTAGACCCTTAGTGTTCTGCCAATTTTCCTGAATGGCCAAAAAATAAGTGCTATTATCAGCAGTAATTAAATTGCTCCCGATGGGTTAAGCGGCAGGTATAGTTGCATGAAAATAAATAAAAAAATCAAATACTCGAAAGGTTATCTGACCGGGGCCATGCTCCCAATTATAATTTTTACGGCAATTGCGGGGGTAGGCTCATACATATTTTACGACGAACATAAAAGCAATCAGGCTATCAACCTCTCCAACCAGAAAGAGAAAAAAGATCTCAAAGCCAATCTCAAACGAAGCCAGTCCAGCATTGACCTACTGGAATCTCACCAGCGAAAGCTAGATGATCAGAATAGATCACTCAACGATCAAATTGATAATCATCAGCAGGGAACAGACAACTTAAACCAACGCATTGTTCAACTTGAAAATAGTTTGACTGAGTTACGAAATGAACAGGTATTAGTCCAAGACAGAAACACATTGTTTAAAAGTAACCTGGCCGAACTTGGTAATGAACTTGCCGCGGCTGATGATCGAAGTGGAATGCTCGAAACTGCTTTAACAGAAGAGCAGACAAAACTTCAACTTGCCAAGGGAAATAGCGCTAGACTCAAAAAAGACATGCAGAAAATGATTGACCAGATGTCCATTAAATCCAGCGAAATGAAAAAAAAACTCAATGATCAAAATAGATTGCTTGAAAGTAACCTTGC
>JBLILW010000112.1:0-7953 GCA_047638435.1 Urechidicola sp. | reverse complement strand
CAATTACTTACCTTCTTCGACGGAAATGGTTATTTTAATGCGCAAAAATGGCAGACTGAGATGTCGGAGTTGTCGGACTCATCATCACCCGTGATTCTGATTTGTCACAGTGGCTCAAGGTCAAAAGTAATCGGCAACTGGATGGTAAATACACTCGGTTACCAGACTGTATACAACGTAAAGGAAGGCATACTTAGCTGGAAGCGCTTTTCGGGAAAAACGGTAACCCCATAATTTTGGACCGATTGACATTCGTCTTTTTAAAAATAAAAGCCTGACGCGACTAAAACTTGAATTAGCCAGTGTCATGAAGCCTATGCTTAGCGACTCGATTAAATTATTTCAATAATTCTGTGCCAGTGAATCCGCAAAAACCACCTCTCCCTATCGACTTTTAAGTGTATTTATAAAACTAGAGATAGTATCTGCGCACACCCGTTAACTTCTCATTACTTGCTAGAGGCCTGTCCGATAAAAGTAATCGTGGTGAGGGAAAGTCATTTTGAGTCAGATTTTTTGATCGAATGTGGCAAATAGTTGTTCTATTAAACGAATTGAATCGGAAAATATGGCCAAAATGAACTGTCCGCAGTAGATTACTCCTTTGTCGGACAGGCCCCTAGGTCTGGTGGCCGGCGATTAAAGACGCCGCCATTTCAGCAAAACCATATCCGCCAGAATGTTGAGTGATATAGCTGGGTGGAGCGTTAAGCTCATCAATGAAGGGTTTGATATTGGCGACGCCAACCGTGTGCTCAAAATTAGAAAACATCGAGTCATCGTTGGGAGAATCGCCAATAAACATGCCTTCTTTACGCTCGATTTCATGCTGTGCCAACCATTCGTTTGTGGTCGAAGCTTTATTATATTCCCCGCACCATACGTTAATATGTATCGAACTAATTTTTACATTCATTCCCGATGCTTCGCAAAATTTAGCGATTTTGAAGGCTTCTGATCTTTCAACCTTATGATCCTGGTTAATATCAAAAGCGATGTCAGTGAGTCGAAATGGCTGATCTGCTGTTGGGTAAGCGTTCGGGAATTTGTTGAGTACCGCTTGTTTAAGTTTTAGGAGACGTTGCCAGTTAGTCGAACGTTCAGTCTCTGGTACGGCATAGTAATAGGATAACCGGCCTTCACTATTGCGATCGACAAAGTATGCACCATTCTCACCAATGATAGAGTCGATAGGCCAGGTGCGTATCATGCAGTCGCACCATCCTGCGCTCGCACCGGTAACAGGGATCACTTTTATGCCTGCTTCTTGTAATTTCACTAAGGCCGCGAATGTCTCATGTGGCAATCGTCCTTTCCATGTCAGTGTGTCATCGACATCGGTGAAAAGAATCTTCGTTTTATGTGGAAATACTGTGGGTATGGGCTGAGGTTTCAAACATCTATCTCTAGGATAATGGGTTGATGGTCAGACAGGCTGGCAGTGCTGTCGGCGCTAACGTTGATTTTGTATGAAGCAAACTCATTGCTGAGCCAGAAATAGTCTCTGCAGTGCCCGCCTTGTGTCCACTGTATGGTATCAAAGACGCCACAAGTCGATGGGTGCGGTTCATCGGTACTACCCTGTTTCCATGCGTCCATCCAGCCACAATCTGTTTGATACTGATAATGCGTAGATTGGGGATCAAAATTATAGTCACCACATAAAATACGCGCCGAGGCTAAATAACCGTTATGAAAGCACCCGGGGCAATAGGCTTTGGGATATTGATGATGTGCGACACGCTCCTGCTCTAGGTGGGTGAAGTGTTCAAGCTGCAGCTGTGTTTCGTTACTATCATGAAAAGCGAGGTGAGTATTGATAATGCTCAGTGGGCCAATGCTTGAGTCAATACAAGCTTCAATCGCAACCCGTGGCATTTGCAATTTCCCAGGTGTTGCGGGTTGCGGCAGCTGATGCACTCTATAGTCCAGCAGGCCATGTTTGATCAGCGTTAAATTACCGAATTCTTGTCTATCAAACTCGTTATCGGTGACGCTTGGCCAATTGAATCCTGAACCCCAGATTAGTCTGTAGTCTGGAAAAGATTGCTGTGAAAGAAGCAATTGGTCTTCCTGACCCTGAATGCAATAATCCGGCATATGGCGCGCTACCTCCTGTAGACAGATAATATCAAATTCGCCTAGCGACTTGATGTAATCCAGCGTCCGAATGAAGTCAAAGCTGTTGTCAGGCGATTTTCCGTACTGGACATTCCAGGATAATATCCGCATTCACTTAATACCAGCGTGCATGAATGACTGAATAAACCGTCGTTGAAAAATCAAAAACAGTATCAATAATGGACCGATAGCGATCAGGGTTCCTGCGGAGATAACCGACCAGTCAACACCCGATTCAGGAGCACCAAATATCGCCATGCCAACGGTCAACGGCCGACTCGCCTCGGTATTGGTGACAACCAGCGGCCATAAAAAGTTATTCCAATGGTAACTGACAGAAACCAGACTAAAGGCCAGGTAGGTTGGGAAGGCGAGTGGGACAAATACCTTCCAGATAATGGCAAGACCAGACAAGCCTTCAACTCGGGCCGCATCTTCAAGTTCCTGCGGGACTGTCTTAAAGGTTTGCCGCAACAAAAAAATACCAAAGGCACTGGCAAGATAAGGCAATCCAACACCAAGGTAGGTGTCAATCAGTTCGAGTCCCGCAAGGGTTCGGTAGTTTTCCACAATAAGCACTTCGGGCATTACCATTAATTGGGTCAAAACAAGTGCAAAGGCAAAACCTCGGCCAGCAAACTTTTCTCGCGCCAGCGCATAGCCGGCCAGTGTGCAGAGGACAAGCTGTGACACCAGAATTAAAGTGGTAATCACTATCGTATTTAACATGTAGCGAAAAAATGGCGCCTGCTCCCAGGCCGATTCAAAATTCTCTAGCGTCAATGGTGCAGTCAACGAGAACTGAGTGGCAAATTCGGGCGGATGAAAAGCGGCCCAAAACGCATAGAGCAGCGGTAATACCCAGAGTATGCCTAGCAGGTAGGCTGATATTTTCGAAAGAGTTTGAAACCAGGGAGCCATGACTTTTACCGGTAGTGAATTCTGCGATCAAGAACAAGCATTTGGACCAGCGCAATCACGGCCAGGGTTGCCAACATAACGACGGTTAATGTTGCGGCATAATAGCTATCGAGAAAGCTGAAAGCGGTCTCATAAATGTAATATAGGAGCAAATTGCTCTCATTGTTTGGACCACCTTTGGTCAATATAAATAAATGATCGACCAGTTTAAATGCATTCAATATGGCATTGATTAAGACGAACAGTGTGGTCGGCATGAGTAACGGAAAGGTTATCTTCCTAAATATTCGCCAGGGGCTGGCGCCTTCTAATTTCGCGGCATCAAAAAGCACTGGGCTCAGAGTCTGCAACGCTGCAAGGTAAAAAATCATAAAAAAACCAGCTTCTTTCCAAACGGTCATTACCATCAAACTAGACAAAGCTAAGTCTGGATCTCCGAGCCAGTTAGGACCTTCAATTCCAACCAGACCGAGCAATTGATTGAACAGGCCAATATTGGGGCTATAGAAAAAAAGCCAGATATTGGCAACGGTAATCATCGGCAATATAGTTGGGGTAAAAAATGCCAGCCGCAGCAAATTAGTACATCGGATTTTACTATTCACCCAAAGAGCCATAATAATTGCCAGCACAATCGAGGTAGGAACAGTACCCAGTGCATACCAAAAGTTATTCTCAATAACCTTCAAGAATATTGGGTCATCTAACAAAATTTGGTAGTTTTCGATGCCTACAAATTGACTCGGTGCGACATCCGACTTAGCCCAGGTAAAACTTCGCCATATCGTCTTTAGCGTCGGCCAATGGGTAAACGCAATTAAAAATGATAGTGCCGGCAACAACAACAACCAGGCTTTAAGATTGAATCGACTAAGCATATTTTAAGCCATATTTTAATGAAGTCATCTGAATCATTGGGGCCGATGTTACCGGCCCCAATAGTGTTCTATCAATAACGGCGCAAGGTCGACTTAGCTTGTTTTTGAGCGTCAGTTAAGGCTTCTTTTGCTGATAACTGTCCGGTTAAAGCTGCCTGGATAGCATCGTCAAGGTATTTACGGACCCGCCCTGCTTCGTGAGTAGACAGTTCAGCCGTTGCGTGCGTGAGCTGATCACGAGCGACAGCTGCTGGTGGGAATGTTTTCACATAGGCTTTAAGCGTTTCTGTTTCATACGCACTCGGGCCTACACCCATATAACCGGTTGATTTAGACCAATGTGCCGACTGCTCAGGAGACGTCATGAACTTCACAAACTTGAGCGCAGCTTTCTTTTCTTCGGCAGATGATTTTTTGAAGATGTAAAAATTACCACCACCCGTGGGTGAACCCAGCTCCGTGTTACCCGGTAATTTAGCAACACCAAAATCAAAACTGGCCTTGTTTTTCACCGTGGTCAGGTTACCAGTAGAGTGCCACATGATTGCCGTTGTCTGGTCAAGAAAGTTCTGCCGTAAGGTACCCCATTCGATCATACCTTTTGGCATAATGGCGTGTTTGTTACCCAGGTCTTGCCAATATTCCAACGCGGCAACTACACCTGGCTTATCAAAGTAAGTTTCCGTGCCTTCCTGATTCATCAGCACTTCGCTGTTTTGCTTGGTCAATGCGCCAAACATCCAGTAGGGATAACCCGTTGATGGGATCATCGCACCCCATTGCTGAACTGTTCCGCTGCTGTCCTTTTTAACCAACTTCTTACCCATGCTGACGAACTCTTCCCAGGTAGTCGGTGGCTTCTCAGGGTCTAAACCGGCAGCACGAAACATGTCTTTGTTGTAATACATGACGATGGTTGAACGTTGAAAGGGTATGCCCCAGGTCTTACCGTCGGCCTTACCGTTTTCCATGAGTGCTGGGTAAAAACTATTGAGCCACTCACGCTCTGCATCGGTGCTAACAAGGTCATCAAAGGCGACGATAGCTTCAAGGTTGCGCAGTTCGTGGATATCGATCGAGAACATGACAGACAACTGAGCCGGTGAGCCACTTTGTAACGCAGCTAACGCTTTGACGCGAGCATCGTTGTAGTTACCTGCGTAGATCGCATTTACGTTAATATCAGGGTTCGCGGCTTCGAACTTGTCTACCATGCCATCGACCACTTTAGTTAACGAACCTCCGACTGCCACTGGGTAGTACATGGTTAAATCGGTGGCGGCGCTAGCAGCACCACTCAATCCTAGGATTGAAGCAATGCCAACAGTCGTCAGGCATTTAGTTAGTGTTTTCATTAATATTTTTCCCTTAGGTTTTTATCAGTTATTAAAACGTTCAATTAAACTCAAAAATCAGCTCGGAAGCTTATGTTCGTTTTCAGAATCCCAACGAATCGATAATCTTTGTTGGGCTTTAAACATGGCATGTCCCGGATAACGTATTTTGACTAACTTTTGATCTTCTTCTGTTGCACTAACATCGACAAGCACGATGGTATCGGCGCCGTGGTAGTCGCAACTGACAACAATGGCCGGCATACCTTTATCAGAAATCTCGATATGCTCAGGCCGGATACCCAAACGATCCTTCCCAGAACCAATAATATTCATTGGAGGACTACCAATGAACTGGGCAGTGAAAATAGTTTGGGGTTTGTTGTATAGCGCTTCGGGTACATCGATCTGCTCGATTTTCCCGTCATTCATCAAAACGATTCTGTCCGCCATACTCATCGCCTCAACCTGATCATGCGTAACGTAAATGACAGACATGCCCAAGCGTTGTTGTAGGGTTCTTATTTCGGTACGCATTTCATTGCGTAGTTTGGCATCAAGATTAGACAGGGGCTCATCCATCAGGCATAACTTCGCTTGCGCAACAATCGCTCTTGCTAAAGCGACACGCTGGCATTGACCGCCAGAAAGTTGGCCCGGCTTTTTTTGTAAGTGGTCTCCAAGCCCAACCAGCTCGACGACAGAGTCAAGACGCTTTTTTTGCTCTGCTTTAGGCACTTTTCTGGCTTGCAGTCCAAATATAATGTTTTCCTCAACTTTTAGATGCGGAAACAGCGCGTAGGATTGAAACACCATCGCCAGCTTTCGCTCTCCCGGTGAAAGCTGGGTAATGTCTTTGCCTTCCAGCTCAATGGTTCCTTCATCAGGCATCTCCAGGCCCGCGATCATTTTCAGCGAGGTCGATTTACCGCAGCCCGAAGGGCCAAGCAAAGCAACGAATTCACCTTCGTTTACAGTAAAACTGAGTTTATCTACAACTTTTAAGTCGCCATAACGACGCGATATTCCATCTACTTTCAACATGACAAAAATTTCCTAGGTCGATCCCACTTCAATTGTTTCAGTTTCAAACGTCACACAGGATTTTTTTATTGAATCCGATATAAAGTTCATTACTAGAATATCAACATCTCCCAGAGTGCCGGTAACCACTGGGGCATAACGGTCGATCTTGGTATGATCAGCGACTAGTATGCGTGTCTCACTGTTTTCCATGATAGTACGAGATATGCTCGATTCTTCGGGAGAAAAATCAAGTAGCTGGCCCTTCTGGTTCAGCCCTCCGACGCCAAAAATACCGTATTGAATATTAAATTTATTCAAAAACTCGGTTGTTTCCGGCCCCATCGTGTCCTGATCACTGGTCCGCACCAAGCCCCCAGCCAAATAAGTTTGAATTTTAGGGTTACTACTGAGTGTCAATGAGACGTTGATATTATTGGTCACAACGGTTAACCCGGGGTGATCCAAAAGGGCCTGTGCCACTTGTTGAGGCGTGGTACCAATACCCAGAAAGATACTGCTATTTTCGGGCAGCAACTCGACCACCTTACGCGCAATACACTGTTTTTCCGCAAGGTTCAGAACTGTGCGATTGCTAAACGACAGATTATGATTATTGTTCGGCAGGCTAATACCACCGTGCACTCGGCGTACTAATCCAAGCTCACTCAGTTCGTTGAGGTCTTTCCTGATAGTTTGAACAGAGACATTGAATAATGAGGTTATTTCCGCGCTAGATAGTACGCCATTCGTCTCGTGGAGTTTATCGATTATTCGCTGTTGTCGATGTGATAAAGCCATTTTAACTAGATTTCCCCAACCTCTCTAATTGTTAAGCCTAAAACTAAAAGCTCACTATTCAGGTAAAAAATAATTCTTCGCTTGAAGTAATATAACTTTCGTTCGAACTATTTGTCCAGTAATTAATTATACATTCGAAATTAATTAAGACATCGATGATTAATTCTAGACAGGCATCTTGATATTAGAAGTGAACAAGAGCGCGTCAACGAGCGTTCCTTCTGATTAATGTCTCCAAGCTCAGTCCGCGGCAGTACCGCGAGCTAGAGTTGCAATAAATACTTAATAGACCGCGATGGCAATGTAATCAGACATTATCCGTCTGGCAAAAAACCAATGGGCAGTTATCTGTAACAGGACATTTTGTAATCACTACAGAGATAACCACAAGGACTCCTAAAAAATGCACTTATTCTACGATTACCGTAGCGGCCTCTTGATCCCACTCTTGGCAGTCCGTGTTCAAATCCTTTTGGTCTATCGTACATTTCTTTTCTCGGTAATTGCTCTACCTCCTACATCCATGCCATCGTCCGTGAGAAGGTTCCCAGCACTTATTGCTATGAATGACATGTATGCTGTTTTTGCAAAAGCAAAAAACAGTCACGTAAAAATTACTATTTTATAGACACCCAACAATCATGTCGGCACGCACCACTGAGAGTACATTTGGATATTTAGGGAGTATTCCCTTTATTATTTGCCCTGTTTTAGTCGCAATCAACAGGGGTTACTCAGATTTTGTAACCCAGATTGCTTAGACTTATGCCTTTGGAATGATCTGCTTTTGACCGGGATCTTGAGGCGCATGTCAGCCAACATCAATTTAGAGGCTGCTAACCTTCTAACACTTGCAGTCAAATATCACTCGCGCA
>JBLILW010000111.1:0-8214 GCA_047638435.1 Urechidicola sp. | reverse complement strand
ATGCTGACGGATATAAGCTGTCAGATAAAGTTGAACAAGCAATAGAAGACATGATTGATCAGCCACTAACAATGGTTGAATCGGAACAATTGGGCAAGGCAACTCGAATGGAGGATGCCAAGGGTCGTTATATAGAATACTGCAAGAGTTCAATTCCCTTCAATACGACATTGAGAGGCATGAAACTAGTGGTTGATTGTGCTCATGGCGCAACCTATCATATTGCACCTGCCGTATTTCGTGAATTAGGTGCCGAGGTGCTTGAGATAGGAACCCAGCCTAACGGTTTGAATATCAACAAAGATGTCGGTGCGCTTCACCCTGATAACATGCGTGCAATGGTGTTAGAAAATAAGGCTGACATGGGCATTGCGTTTGACGGTGATGGCGATCGTTTGATGATGATGGACGCAAAAGGTGACGTTAAGGATGGCGATCAACTGCTTTATATTATTGCCAAAAGTAAATTGATGACTGGCCGTCTAAGCGGTGGTGTTGTCGGTACACTGATGACCAATCTTGGATTGGAGCACGCTTTGGAAAAAGCAGGCATTGGATTCGAAAGAGCTAGCGTGGGTGATCGGCACGTCATGGAAAAGCTAGTTGACAAAGGCTGGTCTGTCGGTGGAGAGTCATCAGGACATATTATTTGTCTTGATAAAACATCGACAGGTGATGGCATTATAGCCTCGTTACAAGTGCTCGACTGGCTTGTTGAGAAGGGAATAACTTTAACTGAAGCCTGTGATGGTATGACTTTGTACCCACAAATCATGATTAATGTGTCAATCGCTAAAAAGATTGATTTTCAATCGGTACCGTCGATTCAGCAGGCCGTGACCGCAGCTGAATCTGAGTTGAATGGCAAGGGCCGGGTTCTGTTAAGAGCGTCAGGAACCGAGCCGTTGATCAGGGTTATGGTGGAGGGTGAAGATGCAATGCTGGTGAATAAACTAGCTTCGGAAATAGCCGACTGCGTAGCCTTAGCCACAGCAAGCTAACTATTTACATCATTTATTGATTTGTCGATTGATTTATTGTCATTAGATGAGTAACCTTTGCCGCCGATTTGATCATTGGTAAAAGACAGATGCGAACCACCCTGATAGCTGGAAACTGGAAGATGAATGGCAACTTAGCCAGTGTCATTGAGCTGGTTAAGGATATCAAAGCTGGCCAAGACACTGGTCAGGTTGAAAATGCAGAGTTAATCGTTTGTCCTTCATCTATTTTCTTAATGAAAGTTGGTGGCATGCTGAATGGTAGTGATATTTCACTAGGCGCTCAAAATGTTTGCGACCAGGCAGGTGGTGCTTTTACGGGCGAAATATCAGCTACGATGCTAAAGGATTGTGGTTGTCGTTATGTCATAGTTGGTCATTCAGAGCGACGGGCTCTTTACTTGGAGTCCGACCAGTTAGTTGCTGGACGTTTCGCAATGGCTGTAGAGTCCGGTTTAACACCAATATTATGTGTTGGTGAATCATTGCAGGAGCGTGAGGCTGGTTCTACAGAATCGGTCGTAGCAAGGCAATTAGACTCCGTGATTGAATTGCAAGGTATTTCGGCAATAGCCAATTGTGTTATTGCCTATGAGCCAGTTTGGGCAATCGGCACTGGGGAGGTTGCAACACCTGATCAGGCGCAGGCTGTGCATCGATTTATTCGAAACAAGCTGGCGGCACTCGATTCAGTCGTTGCACAAAAAGTACAGATTTTATATGGCGGAAGCATGAATCCAAATAATGCAAAAGACTTATTATCCCAAACCGATATCGACGGTGGTTTAATAGGTGGCGCGGCATTAAAGGCTTCCGACTTTTTAGCAATTGCTCAATCCGTTTAGGAATTTTAATGGAAAATATAAATAGCGCATTGCTTATTGTTCAGGTCATCCTGTCAATATGCTTGATTGTTTTAGTACTAATGCAACACGGTAAAGGTGCCGACGCAGGCGCTGCTTTCGGCAGTGGTGCATCTTCTACTGTATTTGGCTCGAAAGGGTCTGGTAATTTTTTAAGTAAAACAACAGCTATTATGGCAGCGCTTTTTTTCGTTGTTTGTATGTCGTTGGCTTATTTAGGTAGTCATCGTAACGACTCTGGAAGCCTTATTCAGAGTGTGACCTCAATGGGTACTGAAGAAGTTCAAGGTATAACCTCCGTAGAAAGTGATTTGCCGCCTGTTGACTCATCTTCTGATGTGCCTTCAGTGTCAGATTTGCCGCCTGCTGAGTAACAAATTATTGCCGATGTGGTGGAATTGGTAGACACGCTATCTTGAGGGGGTAGTGGCGAAAGCTGTGCCGGTTCGACTCCGGCCATCGGCACCATTTTTTAAGTAAAGATTAAGGTTTTAAGCTCGATTGTATTGTCATAAACTGATTATATTTGTTAAAATATAAATTATAGTTTGAGGCAAGTGATTAACGCTCAACTGTCACCGTTTTAAGCTAATTGCTCTTCTAGCGTTAGCGTTTATTTAGAGGCCTTTTGTTTCGTATGTTAGGTAACTATCTACCGATATTAATCTTCATGAGTGTCACTCTTGTTATGGGTTCGATGTTCATTGTTGCAGGTAAGCTGTTAGGTCCATCTCGTCCAGATGCCGAAAAAAATTCTCCGTATGAATGTGGTTTCGAAGCATTCGAAGATAGTCGTATGAAGTTTGATGTGCGCTATTACCTTGTTGCCATATTGTTTATTATTTTTGATTTGGAGATTGCTTTTCTATTTCCATGGGCAATTGTGCTTGACGAGATCGGTACATTTGGTTTAGTTGCAATGGCTATTTTTCTAGGTGTGCTCGTAGTCGGGTTCATTTTTGAATGGAAGAAAGGGGCGCTCGAATGGGAGTAGAAGGTGTATTCGAGCAAGGGTTTATGACGACCTCTGCTGATAAATTAATTAACTGGGCTCGAACAGGTTCTATGTGGCCAATGACTTTTGGTTTGGCTTGTTGTGCTGTCGAAATGATGCAAGCAGGCGCAGCCCGTTATGACTTGGATCGGTTCGGAATAATCTTTCGCCCTAGTCCGCGACAGTCTGATGTAATGATTGTCGCCGGTACCTTGGTCAACAAAATGGCCCCTGCGCTGCGTAAAGTCTATGACCAGATGGCTGAGCCGCGTTGGGTTATATCAATGGGTTCTTGTGCTAATGGTGGTGGTTACTATCACTATTCCTATGCAGTTGTTCGTGGTTGTGACCGAGTAGTGCCTGTCGATGTCTATGTGCCTGGCTGTCCACCTACGGCTGAGGCACTTTTATATGGCATTATGCAATTGCAAAATAAGATTAAAAACACTAATACAATAGCCCGATAATATGACGACTTCTTTAAAACTGTTAGTCGATTCTTTAGGCAGCGCTTTTGGTGAACAACTGGTTTCTGTCGAGACTAAATACCAGGAAGTTACCGTTGTCGTTACGCCAGAAAACTTAATCGATGTAGCCACCCAGCTTAAACAAAGTGATGAATTTAAGTTTGAACAGCTTGTTGATTTGTGTGGTGTCGATTATTCTCAGTTTGGTGTGGCCGAATGGCAAACTAATGAGGCTTCTAATGAAGGCTTTAGTCGTGGTGTTGATGCATCAACAACGTTAGGTAGGTTGCAATTCGGTGACGAATTAGAGTCTGTTGTTGATAACGGTGTTCGTTTTGCGGCGGTTTACCATCTTATTTCCTATCATAATAATTGTCGGTTGCGCCTTAAGGTTTTTGCCGCTGATGATAGCTTTCCTGTTTTACCAACCATTACTGGCGTTTGGGCTTCTGCAGACTGGTATGAACGTGAAGCCTTCGATTTATTCGGATTGTTATTTAGTGGTCACCCTGATTTAAGGCGCATATTGACCGACTACGGATTTGTTGGTCACCCGTTCCGCAAAGATTTTCCACTGATCGGTAATGTTGAAATGCGATATGACCCAGTCAAGAGACGTGTCGTATATGAACCGGTTAGTATTGAACCGCGTGTATTAGTCCCCAAAGTAATTCGCGAAGATCATCGCTATATTTCTGAAGAACAAATGACTCAAGAAAAGAAAGAGGCGCAGGGCGATGCCTGAGATTAAAAACTACACGCTGAACTTTGGCCCTCAACATCCGGCGGCGCATGGTGTTTTACGTTTAGTGCTGGAGATGGACGGTGAAGTTATTGAACGTGCTGACCCACATATTGGACTGTTGCATCGCGGTACAGAAAAGCTTGCAGAAACTAAACCTTACAATCAAAATATTGGTTACATGGATCGGCTTGATTATGTATCGATGATGTGTAATGAGCATGGATATGTTTTGGCGATTGAGAAGCTGCTTGAACTGGATATTCCTGAACGTGCTCAATATATTAGAGTTATGTTTGACGAGATTACTCGCATACTTAACCATTTAATGTGGATCGGAACGCATGCATTAGATGTCGGTGCAATGACCATGTTTTTATACGCATTCCGTGAGCGTGAAGATTTGATGGACCTATACGAAGCTGTTTCCGGTACGCGCATGCATGCTACTTACTACCGCCCTGGTGGCGTTGCTCGAGACTTGCCGGATTCGATGCCACAATATCAAGAGGGACGGTGGCGCAGCAAAAAAGATGCTGATCGTTTGAATGCAAATCGACAGGGCAGCTTGTTAGACTTCACAGAGGATTTTACGAATCGTTTCCCCGGTTATATTGATGAATATGAAACCCTTTTAACCGATAACAGAATATGGAAGCAACGAACTGTTGGTATTGGCGTTGTATCTCAGGAGAGAGCTTTCCAATTAGGTTTTACTGGCCCGATGTTGCGGGGTTCAGGTGTTGAATGGGATTTGCGTAAAAAACAGCCTTATGAAGTGTACGACCGTATGGACTTTGATATTCCAGTTGGCACTAACGGTGATTGTTATGATCGTTATCTGGTTCGCATTGAAGAAATGCGTCAATCTAACCGTATTATTAAGCAGTGTATCACCTGGTTAAAAAATAACCCTGGCAAAGTGTTATCTGATAATCATAAAGTAGCAGCGCCAAGGCGAGAAATGGCTAAGGCTGACATGGAGGGTTTGATTCATCACTTCAAACTTTTCACAGAGGGTTACACAGTGCCAGAAGGTGAGGTTTACACAGCAATAGAACACCCTAAAGGGGAGTTTGGTGTTTATTTGATTTCAGATGGTGCCAACAAACCCTATAGACTCAAAGTGCGCGCACCTGGTTTTGCTCATTTGTCGAGTATGAACGAAATGGCAACTGGACATATGCTGTCCGACGTTGTCGCGATTATTGGTACCCAAGATATTGTATTCGGTGAGATCGATAGATAATGGCCAAGATTAAGAATTCAAAAGCTGAAGTCCTATCGGATCATACCCGTGCAGAAATTGATCATTGGTTAGCAAAGTTTCCAGCGGATCGTAGGCGGTCAGCAGTGCTTGGGGCTTTGAACGCTGCTCAGCACCAAAATCATGGTTTTCTTACAACAGAGCTTATGGGTGCTGTTGCAGATTATCTGGGTATGGCTGCCATTCATGTATACGAAGTCGCATCGTTTTATTCAATGTATGAAACAAAGCCAGTGGGTCGAAATAATGTAGCAATATGCACCAACATTAGCTGCATGCTAATGGGGTCTGACCATATCGTTGAACATATTGAAACCAAGTTAGGTATTAAAGTTGGCGAAAGCACAGAAGACGGACGAATTTTTTTAAAGTGCGAAGAAGAATGTCTTGCCGCTTGTTCTGGTGGTCCTATGATGCAGGTCAATCATGTTTATCACGTTAATTTAACACTCGAAAAGGTGGATGAAATTTTGGATGGGCTGGAATAAGAATGGCTAATAAAGTATGTTCTGCAACATTTCAATATGATCAGCCATGGTCAATGGAAAGCTACCTGAAGACAGGTGGTTATCAAGCACTGAAAAAAATTATTGATGAAAAAATTTCACAGGAAGACGTCATTGCTGAAGTGAAAGCTTCTGGTTTACGAGGCCGGGGTGGGGCTGGTTTTCCAACTGGGTTAAAGTGGAGCTTTATGCCCCGCAGTGCGCCTGGACAAAAATACTTAGTTTGTAATTCAGATGAATCAGAGCCTGGTACCTGTAAAGACAGAGATATCTTGCGTTTTAATCCGCATGCTCTAGTCGAAGGTATGATTATCGGCGGATATTCAATCGGTGCCACAGTTGGGTATAATTATATGCGTGGAGAGTTTATGGACGAACCGTTCATGCATTTCGAAGCCGCATTAAAAGAAGCTTATGACGCGGGTTATGTTGGCAAGAATATTTTAGGCAGTGGAATTGATTTCGATCTTTATACTGTGTTGGGTGCTGGCGCCTATATTTGCGGTGAAGAAACCGCTTTGTTAGAGTCGTTGGAAGGTAAAAAGGGCCAGCCTAGATTCAAACCACCGTTTCCAGCCAACTTTGGTTTATACGGTAAGCCCACAACCATTAATAATACAGAGTCACTGGCTTCAGTACCTGCGATCATTCGAAACGGACCAGAATGGTTTTCCAATCTTGGTATTCCTAACAATGGTGGCGTTAAGCTTTTTTCCGTGTCAGGACATGTTAATAAACCAGCTAATTTTGAAATAAGCATGGGTACGCCTTTTAAAGACTTGTTAAAAATGGCTGGTGGTGTAAAAGACGGTCGTAAATTGAAGGCTGTTATTCCTGGCGGTTCCTCTGTCCCTGTTTTGCCAGGCGACACGATGATGGACTGTACGATGGATTATGATTCAATTACTAAAGCTGGCTCGATGTTAGGTTCGGGCGCTGTTATCATTATGGATGAAACGACCGATATGGTAAAAGCGTTGCGACGAATCTCACGCTTCTACTTTTCAGAATCATGTGGTCAGTGTACGCCTTGTCGTGAAGGTACTGGATGGTTGTATCGAGTGCTTTGCCGCATTGTTGATGGTAAGGGCCGCCCAGAAGATATTGGACTGCTGGAAGAAGTTTCTCATAAAATTGAAGGACGCACTATTTGCGCGTTGGGTGATGCGGCGGCTATGCCAGTGTGGAGCTTTATCAAACACTTTCGACCAGAATTTGAATACTACGTTGAGCATAAGCGCTCAATGTTTAGCTGATCAGTCGTTAATTGATCTGGTATTAATTAATTCTGATTAGTTAATCGAAAATTTAAATAAGTAGGTTAGTCATTAGTACTAGTCGATGCAATTAAGAAAAAAGACAGGGTAAACATAACAATGAGCGACAGTATTACACTCACCATCAATGGACAGCAAATCGATGCGAAAGCTGGACGTTTGTTGATTGATGTGGCTGATGACAACAATATTGTGGTGCCTCGTTTTTGTTACCACAAAAAATTGTCAGTTGCCGCCAATTGTCGAATGTGTCTGGTTGAAGTCGAACGTGCACCTAAGCCTATGCCAGCCTGTGCAACACCTGTTGCTAATGGAATGGTTGTTCATACTCGTTCTTCAAAAGCAATTGCAGCACAGAAATCGACAATGGAATTTTTATTAATCAATCACCCATTAGATTGCCCAATTTGCGATCAAGGCGGTGAGTGTGAATTACAAGATGTAGCAATGGGCTTTGGTGCTGGGGTTTCACGTTATACCGAACAAAAACGTGTTGTTATGGATAAGAATATTGGCCCGTTGATAGCCACTGACTTGACTCGTTGTATTCACTGTACTCGATGTGTTCGTTTTGGTGATGAGATTGCGGGTTTGCCTGAAATGGGATTAGCTGGTCGAGGCGAAAACGTTGAAATTAGTACGTATATTGGACAAGCTATTTCATCTGAATTATCCGGTAACGTCATCGATATTTGTCCTGTTGGGGCATTGACTGCAAAACCATCGCGATATGTTGCACGTGCATGGGAGTTAACACAGCATGCAACTGTTGCCGCACACGACTGTATTGGCTCTAACCTTTACGTTCATACTCGTAATAACAAGGTAATTCGTGTTGTACCTCGTGAAAATGAGTCGATTAATGAATCTTGGATTTCAGATCGGGATCGTTTTAGTTACACGGGACTTACTAGTAAGTCTCGTATTCAATTACCCCTGATGCGCCAGAATGGGAAACTTAAAGAAGTTGACTGGGAGACAGCGATAAATGCTGCGACTGAAAAACTTTCAGCTGCTGCCAATAATGACAGCAATCAAATTGCTGCACTGGTTAGCCCTCAATCGACACTAGAAGAACAGTTTCTAGCGCAAAAGCT
>JBLILW010000110.1:0-8265 GCA_047638435.1 Urechidicola sp. | reverse complement strand
CAGTATCTGAAATGGGCTCTTCGCATTATTTTGCCGTCATTGTTAGACCGATACATTAAACTGTCCTCATTCCCATCTCGATCAAAAAAGATCACTTTTCTTTACAAAAATTAGTGGGTGGTTTAGGCCTCTTTTAATGGTTAACGGGGTAGCAGTGAATTTTCTGGGCAAAAAATTATTATGCTTCTATGATTTAATGGTTTTGAGGGTTTTCGGCATCATAAAGCTTTCTTGAAAGATACACTTAACAATGCTCAATAATAGTCAGCAAACCTCATACTGAAGAGTATTAACGAACGGTTTTGGTTTTTAATAATTAATATTCATAAATATAGAGAGTAATGGCATGAATTGTTTCACTAAATTAAAATTTCCATCGTTCATTATCCTAGTATTCTTTCTCATTCCGAATGCAAATTCAGCAGAGACGTTTCCCTTCTATGGGATATTTAATCCCATTAATGAAGCAGGCTATTCAATTAAAATAAGTGGGGATGGTCAAGAACGTATACTCTCAATCACCGATCTTGAAAAGTTACCCTTACATACCGCGAATTTTGCTTTTGGTGACATAAACGGTCTGAGGGGTGATTTCGTCGGGATAAAACTGATTGATTTATTAAACCATATTGGAATTACAACGTTTAATAGATTGATAGTTAGATCATCAGATAACTACAAAATCACGATTGAAAATAATGATCCTGGAATTGAGAATGCCATTCTGGCTAGCCGTCTTAATGGAGAACATTTCCCACTTGATAGCAAAGGTCCGTTTTTTATAATATGGCCAGATCAAGCTGAAGATTTACTTAACGGAAAGATCGCTGGCGTAAAGTGGGCGTGGAGCGTGGTAGCAATTCGGAAAATCAAATAATGTTACAAAACATTAAAAAAAATAGATTTTTACTTCTAGTTTTTTTGTTGCTGACCACTTTTTTTATCTGGTTTGGAGTATTCGCAGCTTATAATGTGCTTAGAGACGCATCTCAATATCTTGACGCGCGCGCACAATCTTGGGTTGTTAACTTAACAAGAACCGAAACCCACATTACGAATTATCAAAAGGTGGCCAAGGCTTATTTTTTAAATCCTACAGAGGCCGGAAAAAAAGATCTTACGTTAATCAATGGAATGCTACGCTCCCGTCAAAATATTATCGACCCTGACCATTTCACAAGCCAATTTCCTGAAGCTTTTAGGAAAGAATTATTAACAGTGTATAGCGATTATAATAAGGCACTTTATAGACTAGATAAGCTTCTAAATTCTCAGGACTTACTAAAAAAAGAAAAGGAAAAAATGAACGGGCTGTTACAGACACTGAATGACAGCATGGCATATATCTATACAGAATCTCTTATCGCTATTGAGCATCTAGCAACAGAACAACAAAATTCCCTCAGAAACTTATCATTAACAATAATTATTTTAAGCATATTTCTTGTTTTAAGTATACTTGCTCTTGCCAAATTTATATTAAGGCTAAACCACCAAAGTTTTATACTAAGGTCTAGTGAAAACCGTTTGCGACTTGCACTGGCGGTAACAAAACAGGCCTGGCTCGATCTAAATGTTCAAACAGGCGCCGTCTTAACTAGTCCAGAGTATGCCAAGCTACTGGGGTATGAACCAGCTGAATTTCACAGCGACTTTCAGTGGTGGCAAGACAGCCTGCATCCGGACGATCACAAAGCTGTAATGGATGCTTATCAAAATGGCCTGAGTGAAGGCAGTGTGTTTTTTGCAGAATATCGGCAGCGTACAAAAGCTGGAGGTTGGCTCTGGTTTAATACCACTGCAGAAATTACCGAGTGGGATTCGTCACAACGGGCGCTAAGAGTAATCGGTATCCATACTGACATTACCGAGCGTAAACAAGCCGAGCAAAAGCTCAAACGCATGGCTCATTACGACTTACTGACTAATCTTCCAAATCGTGTATTACTGGCAGACCGTTTAAGCCAGGCCATGTTGCAATGTCAGCGCAGCAAGCAATCATTAGCCGTTGCATATTTGGACTTAGATGGCTTCAAAATAATCAATGACACCCATGGGCATGATGTGGGAGACGAATTACTGATTGAAGTGTCTCAACGCATGAGAGAAGCTTTACGTGGAGGTGATACGCTAGCAAGAATTGGGGGTGATGAATTTATTGCCGTAATAGTTGATTTGGAAAAAATAGAGGATAGTAAACCTATATTAGAGCGACTGCTAAAGGCCGCTGCAGAGCCTGCTACCCTGGGTGATGTTGTATTGCAAGTTTCAGCGAGTGTTGGTGTCACCCTTTACCCACAAGACGGTGTAGACGCAGATCAACTCACGCGTCACGCTGACCAGGCCATGTATATCGCTAAGCAAACAGGCAAAAACCGTTATCACCTGTTTGATACTGCACAAGATAATGCGCTCAAGATGCAGCAGGAAGATATAGGCGATATTCGTTCCGCTTTGGGTCGACGCGAGTTTGTGCTGCACTATCAACCCAAAGTGAATATGAACACTGGGAAAGTGGTAGGCGTAGAAGCTTTAATCCGCTGGCAGCATCCTGAGCGTGGTTTAATTCCACCTTTAGCCTTCTTACCCGAGATAGAAGGTCATGCCATTAGCCTGGAACTGGATGAATGGGTAATAGACACCGCATTGAGTCAAATAAGTCAATGGAGGAACATTGGTGTAAAACTCCCTATCAGTGTCAACATTAGTGCCTATCAATTACAACAAGCTAACTTTACAACGCGCTTAGCCGCATTGCTGGCAGCTCATCCTGAAGTGAAGTCACATTATTTAGAGTTGGAAATACTGGAAACCAGTGCGTTAAGTGATATCGACCAAGTGTCAGCCACCATAAAAGCGTGTCATGACCTAGGCGTAAGCTTTGCCTTAGATGATTTTGGTACGGGGTATTCATCACTAACTCATCTTAGACGCCTACCAGCACACTTGATAAAAATCGACCAGAGCTTCGTACGTGACATGTTAAAAGATGCCGACGATTTAGCGATTGTTGAAGGTGTAATTGGTTTAGCAAGAACATTCCAGCGTGAAGTAATCGCTGAGGGCGTAGAAACAATCGACCATGGAGTCGCACTGCTGAAACTGGGTTGTGAGTTGGCGCAGGGTTATGGCATTGCTCGACCTATGCCTGCAGCTAATATTCCAGAATGGGTATCTATCTGGAAAGCTGATGATGCTTGGCAAAGCACAAAGTCGCATTGAGATTGACTTTGCAACCTTTATACCATATGACAGCCCTAGCTGTTTTAATTTCAACTATAGGGGCTCGTGGCGGCAGTAGTGTCTCCAGGGCTCCCACTACATCTGTCCCAAGCACGTTAAGGATATTGGCTATTGGGACTCGTTTTTTGAATGGCATCCAGGCTCACAACAATCTATACCAGACGAGGTTGGCAAGGCACTGCAAGTTAACGTCGACAATCGCGCGATAAGTGGTGCGTCATTTTACGGTGTCAGTGATGATGCGGAATTAATCAACGTCAAAGATCAATACGCACCGGGTAATTGGGACTGGGTGGTAATGAACGGTGGTGGCAATGATGTAAACGACAAATGCGACTGCAATGCCTGTGAGGGTGTCATCGATAAAATGATCAGTTCAGATGCAACCACAGGAAAATTGCCCAGCTTGGTCAGCCAGATACAACAAAATGGAAATAAAGTGGTGTTTGTGATGTACCCACAAATTCCAATTGGCGCCCAATATGGATTTGACCGATGCTGAGAACAATTTACCGAAGTTGAGCTTCAGATCAAGCAGTTGGCAGTAAACACTGATGGCTTTTGGTTCGTGAGTGCTTTTGATGTAGTTCCAACAGGCGACAACAGCTACTTTGTAGAAGATTTAGTCCATCCGTCTACAAAGAGCACTGAGGCTATAGGAAAATACATTGCCGAGACTATCCAGAGCAATTAGTTGGAAGAGTTCGAACTTTGTGCTGTTTCAATATACGTTTACCCAGAAGTGACTTGTTTATAATTTGCCTTGAACTGAGTTTTTTGGAACGCGATTAATTGTTAATTCAGAATATCACACAGCTGGGGCAATGGCATAGTTTGAATAACACTGAACTGGCAGAGATCTTTCCTATTTCATTATTTTTCGGGGGTAGCGCTGGCCTTCGATATTCAGAAGCTAACAATCTATCTTCCCAAGTTAACTACTGCAATCTGTTCCCTTACATTGATTTGGTTTTTAAGTAAGCAATAGCCTGATAGGCACTCTTTGATGCATTGAGGCCCTTTTGAGCGGCTATTTTGTCGCGGTACACTGTTCAAATTAAGTAGGTGAACGTGACATTCTGCTAATTATTACGGTTTGTACTATAATGGTAAATAAGTCGTAGGTATCAGCATTTAAGTATCACTATTAGTCGGTATAAACATGAATGGCATCGGGTCCCCATTTTCAAGCGTTTCGAGCTCGCTTCTCATCGTGAACCCGATTATTAAACAGACGCCCGGTCTAGAACACACTGATACAAAACAGGATATTTTCAGCGCCGTTGAAGAAACCGCTGAAACTAGCGCCAACAAAGCCAACCCTGATAGCAAGGTCTCAGAAAACAACGCTAGCGCCCAACCCAATAGTGATCAACCCGGGCAAGGGCAGAATCAGCAAAGCCAGGAGCAATCAAAGCAAGAACTGGCGATCATTCGAGATTTGTCTGCGAGAGACCGCGAAGTTCGCGCTCACGAACAAGCCCATGCATCGGTCGGTGGACAATATGCAGGTGCCGCCAGCTTTACCTATCAACGCGGACCTAATGGTGTTAACTATGCAGTTGGTGGTGAGGTTTCGATCTCTGCTCTGCCCGGTGGCGATGCGCAATCCAGGCTTCAGGCAGCAGAGCAAATTAAGCGTGCAGCATTAGCACCCACTAACCCTTCAACGCAGGACAGACAGGTTGCGACCCAGGCAGCCCAAACTGCCACACAGGCCAGAGCCGAAATAGCGACTGAAAACTTGGAAGAGCTTAGTGCATTAAATAGTGATGAAGTGACTACATCTAAAAGTGACGGGGTTAGACCTGATAGCCGAACAAAAAATGAGGGTAATACGCTCGAAAGTGAAAGCAATTCAGCTACACAAGCGTTTAAAAACGTTACAAATGCCAGTGATGTGGGCGCAATATTAAATCGACTTGTTTAATCGATATAGTTTATAAACTATGTCGCCAGCTACTAGCTTCTAGATCCACTGTGGCCAGATTTAAATCTAGCGGCAAAGGTCTGTAGCGGACTACCCGACAGACCTTCAGTATCAACTGATAACCGCTAGCCCAATACTCTGAGTGGGTATCGGACTAAAAACATCACATTGGGTGAATTTGCCATGTTTAGTAGTCATAGCGCATAGGTAAATACTACAGCACGCCATGAAAGGCATTATTAGCTATTTTGGTGTATGTTGGTGCATCAAACAAAATGGGGTTAGTGCCCGCTGCACCATCGAGCACCGCCATCTCACCTATTTCTGACAAACGAGAATCGTCGGGAATAATGGCCGACAGTTGGTGATGAATTCCGACCTCTTTACGCAGTGCCAAAATCCAGTCCATGAACGCTTCAAAACTAGGGTCTAGATCAAGATAGCGTGCCAGACGTGAAATACGTTCTTCAATGACACTCTGATTGGCCTTCAATACATATGGCATCAAAATCGCGTTAAGCATGCCGTGATGCGCGTCATAAGTGGCCCCGAGTGGATGCGCCAATGCATGCATTGCACCAAGCCCACGTTGGAAAGCGGTAGCACCCATCGCCGAAGCCACGATCATTTGAGTACGAGCCTCGATATTGGAACCATCCACAACCGCTGTCGGTAGAAACTCCTTAATTAATCGAATGCCTTCAATCGCTATGCCTTCGGCCATGGGGTGATAACCTGGCGAACAGAATGCTTCGAGATTATGCGACAGCGCATCCATGCCCGTGGCAGCGGTCAATCCGGCGGGTAAACCAACAGTGAGTTCAGGGTCCAGAATAACCAGAGCTGGCAACATTTTCGGATGAAAGATAATCGCTTTTTTATGCTCTTCTTCATTAACAATAACCGAGGCGCGACCCACTTCTGAACCGGTACCGGATGTAGTCGGCACACCAATGATAGGGGGGATTTTGTCTGGGTCAGCATTCAGCCAGTTATCACCAACATCTTCTAGATCCCACAATGAGCAAGTTTGATTTGCTGCCACGGCGACTGCTTTTGCGGCATCGAGACCACTACCACCACCGAATGCGATCACACCATCGTGATTACCTGCTCGGTATGCCACGATGCCATTCTCGACATTAGTGCCTGTTGGGTTGGGTTTGATATCGCTGAATACGGCAATCGCTAAGCCTGCTTGCTGACAATTAGCGACAATATCACTTACCATAGGCAAACCAGCTAGACCAGGATCGGTGATTAGTAAGGGTGCTTTCATGCCCATTTCAGTGCATGCGGTGGCGAGTTCGTTTATACGGCCTGCACCAATGCGCATGGCTGTGGGATAGTTCCAGTTTGCATTCATGTTGTTATGTCTCTCATTAACTTCAAAATTTTAATATCAGTTTGGATTCTGTATTGGATACCGTCTTTAATCTAGCTTCTTTATTGCTATTTCGCACACCAACGCCATTGATAACGACTGCTATCAAGAATACTGATGTACGAAAAAACGATAGAGCTAAACCTGTTTTAAATGATAAGACTTAGGACGAGTTAAACTTTCAAACCCAATCGACGACAGCGTACAGCCTCGTCCAGAATTTTTAACCCCGGTCCAGGCCAAGGCCGGATCAAGATAATCACAGCGATTCATATACCAGGTGCCGGTTTCGATCTGCTCTCCAATCTCAATCGCAGCCGCTTCATCTTGAGTGAATACGGCAGCGGTTAGACCAAACTCACTATCGTTCATTAATCGAATAGCCTCGTCGTCTCCACTCACTGACATAATGCCGATCACGGGGCCAAAACTTTCTTCGGTCATCACGCGCATCGTATGATCAACATCAACTAGTACCTGTGGTGCCAAATACGGTGTACCTTTAGCGTCAGCTTCGAATTGAGTGGGATCAACTAATGCTGTCGCACCCGCAGCAACGGCTTCATCAATTTGATCTCGGACAAAGTCAGCAGCACTGGCTTTTACCATCGGGCCCAGATTCGTTGAAGTATCATCCGATCGTCCGAGCTTATAGCTGTTACAAATAGCCACAACGCCTGCGACAAAATCTTCAAATACGGCTTCATCTACATACACACGTTCGATACCACAACAAGATTGGCCCGAGTTGAACATCGCACCATCGGTGACTGTTTCGATGGCATATTGCAAATTTGCATCTTTACGGACATAGGCTGGATCTTTACCGCCTAATTCCAACCCAACACCGACAAATCGACCGACACTGGCACGTTCCACCATCTCGCCACCCGGCACTGAACCGGTGAAAGCGATGAAATTAATTTCTGGTGCTTGAATGACTTTTTCAGTATCACTGTGGGTCAAATGTAGGTACTGGAATACGCCTTCAGGTAGCCCTGCTTCGGTAAAAGCCTGATGCATTCGTTCTGCACATAAAGGTGTTTGAGCCGAGTGTTTGAGTACCACGGCGTTACCGGCGAGTAGTGCTGGCATGATTGCGTTGACGGCTGTCATGAAGGGGAAGTTCCAGGGTGCGATAACAAACACAACACCAAGAGCTTCTCGCTTGATGTATCGCTTAAAGCCTTCTTTATCGCCAGGGTTAATATCTGCTAATGCCGTATCGGCAATCGATATCATATAGCGTGCGCGTTCTTCGAACCCACCCACTTCACCCGCCGCTTGTGATATGGGACGACCCATTTGCCAGCTAAGCTCTTCACCGATTTCGTTTTTACGGGCGACAAAGGCATCGACTGCTTTAGTACACAACGCCTGACGCTCAGCGATCGGTTTCTTCTTCCACTGTTTTTTCGCTGTCACGGCGGCACTTAAAACTGCCTGAATCTCAATCTCGGATGCGGTTTCGCGCTCGACATAAACACTGCCATCAACCGGCGTGATACATTGAATTGTTGCCATTTTCAAATCTCTTTAAAATTTCTTTTTGTGTTAGATAAGTTTATCAGTTTTAATTTCCAAGTAACGTTTTTGCTTCGGTTATGATCGTTCAAAACCACGCGCTACTTCCCAATCAGTCACCCGACGATCATATTCAGACTGCTCATATTTTGCAGCATGTACATAATGATTAATAACATCATCA
>JBLILW010000109.1:0-8270 GCA_047638435.1 Urechidicola sp. | reverse complement strand
TACTGGTCGACACTGGTGGAGCAAAAGCTACCGACAAAGGGTTAGAAAAATGTTTTCAAAGAGGATGACACAGCTTCGCGAAGCCCTCACCGAAGCCAATATTGAAGTCGCATTAATCACCGATGACCACAGTGTCTACTACTACACTGGTTACTACGACTATCTTCATATGGAATTTGGTAGACCTACCATACTGGTCGTGCCAAAAAATGGAGAGAGTTTACTCATTACTCCAGCAATGGAACTCGACATGGCTAGTGTCGCCGCAGTCGTCGATAAAATAGAAGTGTGGAATGATGGGTTAGCAAACGAATGGCGCGGAGCGTTACCGTCAGTGGTCAAAGGCAATGGCCAAATCGCAATTGAACACATGGAAATGCCAGCATTAGTGCGTGGTTATATAAGCTCAATAATTGATGGGTCACGTCTTAGTGACATAACGCCCATCGTATCAAAAATGCGCATGATTAAATGCGATGAAGAACTACAACTAGCTCGACATGCAGGCGAAGTCGCTAACGTTATGATGCAAGCAGCGCGCAATACCATAGCCGATGGCGTACCAGAATTTGAGGTGGCCTTGGCAACTTCTGCCGCCGGAACGCGTAAAGCTGCAAAATTATTAGATAAACACTATAAAGACGTTCGGATGTCACCCAATACCCACTTTTTACAAATCATGGCGTCAGGCAAAGACATCACAATGCCACATCATAGAGCCTCAACCAGGATAATGAGAAAGGGTGAGCCAGTATTCATGTGCTTTTGTGGCATGACCAATTTTCATCGTTTCAAACTAGGCTTTGATCGAACATTTTGGATAGGTGAAATAGCTGATAAATCGCAGGAAGCAATCTACCAACTCGCGGTCGATAGCCAGGCGGCGGCACTCAATTGTTTACGACCGGGTGTTACGGCTGAAGAAATTCATGCCGCCTATGCAGAGGTAATTCAGGGCGCTGGTTATGATTACCCATTTCGTTGTGGTCGAGCGACTGGGTTTAGTTTCCTAGAAAGACCGCAATTGGTATATGGTGATATCACCGTCATTCAACCAGGTATGGTGTTGGCAGTCGATGGCTCAGTGAGTGTTGCAAATACATTCCGAGCGCAAGTTGGAGACAGTTTTATCGTCACAGAAAGTGGATACGAGCAAATAACCTCACATCCTAAAGAACTGCAAGATGTCATTATTTAGGTGGTATTTCACAAATTGCACTTTTTTCGCGATTGTGACTACACCGGTTTGTTGCTTCTACAAAATTAACATACCTTACATCCTGAACATAAGCTCCCTGCTAGAACCCTCATGTACTACCCGTACACTCAGGATCCCTGTGCGGTGCTTACTTGCTACCACATAAGAATCATTATTTTTAGAGACGCCCTAGCGTCAACCAGGAAACGACATGTATCAATTAGGCGAAACCGTTAATTCTAGAACTAGAACAGTTGAACTAGATAAAGGCAAACACCATAGAGCAAAACTAGGCTTTATATTAATGTCAACCGACCTCGCAGCTGAATCAGATTTTGTCACAATGGTTCCAGATGGTGTCGGCGTTCATGTCACCCGATTGAAAACTGATGACCTAACTACCAACGAAACACTGGCATGCCACATCGATGACATGGCGGATGCTGCATCTCGTATACAACCTGACGCCAAGCCCGACGTAATTTGTTATGGCTGTACCAGTGGCTCCATCGTCAATGGCGAGGAAAACGTTATGGCAGAGATCATCAAAGGTGCTCCCTATGCCAAACCAATGACAATAGCCACCGGCGTAGTCGATGCCCTTAGGGAATTAGGGGCCAAAAAGATAGTGGTTGGAACCCCCTATATTGACGAAATTAATACTGCAGAAGCTGGTTTCTTAATTGAGAAAGGGTTCGAAATTCTAGACATTCAGGGACTAAACCTGACAACAGGTTTAGAATTTGGTTACGTAACTCCAGCCTACTGGAAAAAATTTGCTTTAGAAATAGACCACCCTGAAGCCGATGCGATTTTTCTTAGCTGTAGTGGTATCCGAGCATTAGAAGTGGTTGACGAAATCGAAGCAATAATTGGCAAGCCGGTTATCACCAGCAATCAAGCTCAAATGTGGAGTTGCCTCCGTCGCGCTGGTATAGACGACAAAATTAAAGGATTTGGACGCATATTTGAAGAATCAGGATTATCTCTACAGCCACACAAGTCAGAATAAATCCAATCGTTGCTGTTACTCTAGTATTGGACATACAATATTAGCCATCTTCAAAAATATGCATTGGTTTTAGGAGGAAGTAACATAATAAATCGAGGCTGTTATGCGATCAATCATGGTATTAAACTGGAAAGGCGACTCAAGTAAAAGTATGGCCTCAACTAATCTGTCCTGTCGTGGTTTAGATCAATGGGAATGGATTATAAAATGGTTTGGGACTAAAACTAGTCAACCAGAGAATTGAGCAAGACCTTCCAATTTTCGCTCAACCTGTCCACAGCGAAAACCGAATCAATTTATCAGGGCCGAGTAAAATATATCATCGTCGAAACTGATCAGGGATTAAAACTGCAACTTCCCGCTCATAACTTTAGGTGTTATGTGAATTCAAATGGGATTCAGGGGCGCTTTCGATTGATCACCGATGATCAAAACCGACTACAAAAAATTGAAAAACTTTAATCGACTAAAGTGATTGTTTTTGTTTAGCTAAGATTTTGTCAGCTTTATGTTGAGCCGCTATTGGCTTAACAGCCGAACCGATATGCTCCTCACCTCGTTGCCTGGCGAGTTGCACTTGTTTCTCACGTTCCATGAATCCCAGGCGCTGAGTATCTGATTTTATATCATAGCAACTTGCGCAGCTCACTCCCTGTTGATATTTCTCGCTTAGCTTATCTTCATCGGTTATGGGCAATCGGCAGGCGTGGCACTGGTCATAACTGCCTTTTTCTAACGAATGATTAACAGTGACTCGATTATCGAATACAAAACATTCCCCTTCCCAAAGTGACTCTGCTTCGGGAACTTCTTCGAGATATTTCAAAATGCCACCCTGCAAGTGGTATACCTCTTCAAAACCCTGCTGCTTTAAATATGCAGTCGACTTTTCACAACGAATGCCACCGGTACAAAACATGGCTACTTTATGTTTTTTAAATTTGGTTAGTTCTTTAGCGGAGTAATCGGGGAACTTTCTAAAAGACGTTGTGTTTGGAATAATCGAATGCTTAAAAGTCCCAATGGCCGACTCATAATCATTTCGCGTATCTACCAAGACTACGTCAGGATCAGATATTAAATCATTCCAGTCTTCTGGCTTAACGTAGGTACCCGCAGAGTTGATTGGATCAATATCATCTACACCCATGGTGACAATTTCATTTTTCAATTTCACCCGGGTACGGTAAAAAGGCAGGCTATTATCAAATGAAAATTTGACATCAATATTGGCTAAACGGGTGTCTTTTCGAATCCAGTTGAGCAAATCATCGATAGATGTCTGCGTTCCAGCAACCGTGCCGTTGATACCTTCATGTGCTAACAATACAGTTCCTTTGATATCCAGTGCCAACATTTTTTTGAGTAATGGTTTTTGTAAAGACTGAAAATCATCGAGCCTTGTAAAATGATAAAGCGCGGCAACTACAAATGGGTTAGACATGAAAATACCTGTAAGCTAGCTGGAACGTAAATCCAGTGCCTGAAATTGACAAATGTGATTAAGTTTAGTCAGTAAAGTTTCGTAATCTTAGTTGGCTTTTAAAGTGATATTAATAGACTGACCATCATAAATAATTCTATCACCGGGAATTATTTTCTTCCGTTTTTGAGTTTCTACTTCACCATTCACGCGTACAAGGCCATCAGCAATGACTTGCTTTGCAAAACCGCCACTGTGTGCAAGTCCTTCAAATTTAAGAACTTTATAAAGCTCAACAAATTCAGCTTCAAGTTCGGTAATAATGTTAGCAGAGTTGGTCATTAGTTTGTCTCTGTTGATGTTGATGGAGGATTAACCGCTGTTAAAGCATGCCCTTCAAATACAACACCGCTCCAGCCGTGTAATATAAACTGTCGAATATTTTGATGATCATCACCCTCTGGTGACGCTAAAACGTCTCGATAAAAACCACCAAAACAACTCAATGTCATTTGCTTATCAAGTTTTTGTATCAGACCAAAACTAAGTATTTTACAAGAACCTTGATTTTGTGCTGCAGAGCTTACAGCACTACCATTACGAAAAGCGGTTGGTGTAAATTGATAAAGTGATTCAATTAATGCTATCGAATCGGTAAATTCAACCTGACTGGATGTGTCATTCAGTAATTCTAGAAACTGAGATAAATTCAAAATATCTTCCAATGTTGAGGGTCATTATTCCAAAAGGCACTCAATATAATAAAGAATCAAATGATTCAAAACATAGCACAAAGTGGAAAAAATATAGGGTGGTATATAAAGCACAATAATAAACCTAATGGTTGGTATTTTCCAACGTCTATATAGAATAGATCACATAAATAATGCCAATTTAGCTTTAATTAACTGAACTGTTAGCTGGTTGGTAAGGGTGTATAAGATTGCTTATACGCGTCAATGAAAAAGTACAGGAGTAGGAGTTTGAAAATCTCAAAAATAGTCACCACCCCCCTGCTAGTCCCATACGAGAAACCATACCATTGGGCGCAGGGTATTATTTATGGTGCGGGTATCATCCTGGTTGAAGTACATACTGATGAAGGCTTAATCGGTTACGGTGAGTCAATCGCCACGCCATCTGCCGATGCAATTCAATCATACCTAAAAATTGCAGGTGATATCTGTATTGGCAAAAGCCCTTTTGAAAACTCGCGTCTGATGGCAGAGGCATATCACGCACTGTTTCAAGCACTGGGTACCTGTAGTTCGCCTCGCTATTCCGGACAGGTATTCGCTGGATTAGAAATGGCACTGTGGGACTTAATGGGTAAGGCGACCAACCGTCCAGTACATGACCTTTTAGGCGGCCCGGTACGTGACAATATTGAATATTTCGGCTTTGCACAGGGTGAAACAGCTGACGAAATTGCGTTAGATGCAGATCAGCTAGCAAAATCTGGTTGTGAAGTCATTTACGTAAAGGTTGGGCGCGGTGACCAGCTAGATCTGGAAATCGTAAAAAAAGTGAGGTTAGCCATTGGATCGCAGAAACGACTACGCCTCGATCCTAACGAACACTGGAATCCAGTAAAAGCATCTCGAATGATTAGAAAACTAGATGAATATGACATCGAATTTATCGAGCAACCGACTAACGCAGAAAGTATATCGTCGCTAGCACAGGTTCGGGCCAATAGTTCTATCGCCATTGCTGCCGACCAGTCTGTTTTTACATCCTATGACGCGTTTAATATTTGTCGGGAGAAAGCAGCCGACCTGATTGTTCTGGGTCTTCATGAAACCGGAGGATTGGCGCGCTTTACTAAGATAGCGCATATAGCAGAAGCGGCGGGAATCGATATATGCCTACATGGCCTTTACGAAACGGGTATTACAACCTGCGCTGCCAATCAGGTTGGTTCGACTATAAGTAATCTTGATGATGGTAACCAGTATATGAATCACTTTCTATCGTGGGATATCATAAAATCACCGAATCTGACTTTGATTGATGGTAAATTGCCGGTGCTCAAAGGGGTAGGGCTTGGGTTTGAAATCGATTTAAGTGCCGTCAAAGAAGCGGCTAGAATTTATCAACGCCAAAATAATGGATGATTTTGTTTTGAAGCTTGCTTTTGATGATAAAACTGACAGGAATATGGGAGAATGACCAGAACCAGCTAATAGCAACAATAGTAGAAGAATTATGATCCAGTGGTACCCAGGTCACATGCACAAGGCGAATAAGGAATTTAAAAAAATTCTTCCGCAGGTTGATATCGTGATTGAAGTGCTCGATGCACGTATCCCCTTCTCAAGTCAAAATCCGATGTTGGCAAGTATTCGTAAATACAAGCCGACCATAAAAATACTCAATAAAAGTGATTTAAGTGACGAGCACTTATTAGCGCTTTGGCAAACCGAGCTTGAGAAAGACAGCACGGTTAAAACTCTCACCTGCAACAATTTGGGGTCGGCTTACGATAAAATCCGCGGCCTGTGTCGTTCACTCATACCCGAACGCAACAATCGTTCATCAATGGTTTACGCAATGATAGCAGGCATACCAAATGTTGGTAAATCTACCATTATCAATTCCCTGGCCGGAAGAGCAATCGCTAAAACAGGCAACGAAGCAGCAGTCACAAAAATGCAGCAACGAATCGAAATTTCACCCCATCTGACCTTGATCGATACCCCCGGCGTACTTTGGCCTAATATCGAAAATAAAAACAGTGGCTATCGATTAGCTGCGACTGGTGCTATAAAAGATACCGCGATTGATTTACAGGACATTGCCTGTTTTGTAGCTGAATTCATGCTTGAAAACTACCCGTCTAACATCCAATCTCGATATGGTTTAGATAAATTGCCAAAAACTGAAATAGAATTACTAGAAACCATAGCGCGTAAACGCGGTTGTATTGTTTCAGGCGGGATAGTTGATTTCGAAAAGGTATCACGCATCGTAGTGTCTGACTTACGAAGCGGTGGTTTTGACGGCGTTTGTATGGAAACCCCTGATCAGATAATAGAAGAACTCACACAGCTTGAAGCTTTGCGCGCGCTCAAGTTAGAAAAAGCGCAGGCAAAAAAATCTAAAAGAAAAGGCAGATAAAGAAGCTAAACAGCTAAGCCAAAGAAATAAGAGACACCAAATATGATAATTCGACAGGCAATAATAAACGATACGGCCGCCATCGCAGATTTCAACATTAAAATGGCGAAAGAAACAGAAGACATGGATTTAATACCCGATGTCATCAATGCCGGTGTAAGCAGCATGATCGAAAATCCGGCAATGGGTTTCTATCTGGTAGCCGAAGAAGACAACATTATCCAGGCGTCTCTCATGGTCACCACTGAATGGAGCGATTGGCGAAATGGTCTGTTTTGGTGGATTCAAAGTGTTTATGTTCAACCACAATATCGTCGAATGGGCCTGTACAGTAAACTCTATGAAAAAGTAAAAAACCTAGCTCAGGATAAGGGCAATGTGTGTGGCTTTAGGCTCTATGTAGAGCACGAAAATATAACAGCACAAAAAACCTACCGTTCCCTAGGTATGGAAAAAACAGATTATCAAATGTTTGAAGAAATGAAATCTGAGATGAAATATCCTAGTAACTAGACATCAAAATTGTCATTCTAAACGTTCAGTTTAGATTGTGAAAAGGGCGTATTAGTGAAACTAAATTTGGTTAACTACCCACCCAATAAGGTCAACGTCCATCCGAATAACATTGAGGATAATGCCGCCAGGAATAGATAAACAAGTCAAGATTCGCACCAAAGTAAACGGAATTATTAAAGCCTTACCAGCTATCCCTTGCCAAATAAACCTCCCGTCTATAGTGATTCAATATAATCATTCAGGTACAGGTGAGCTTCTATCATGTTTATCACTTGAACCAAGCGAAAACTTCCATATATAGTCTTATTCAAATGGAATCTAATCTTGATGACAAATGCGGCATTGTATGTGTAAACATCAATGTTCCAGTCAGTCATATTTAAGGTATTTATCGTATTGTTTTTGTACGTGGTATGGTGAAGATATTTATTGTTTTAACATGTAGGCACGAAGCTCCAACAGTACCGATTAATAATGCAGCCGTGGAGTGCTATCAAACGTTTTTAACGAAAAAGTGGGTACTATGACCAACAAAAAATCTGATATTGGCTTGATTGGCCTGGCAGTAATGGGCCAAAACCTAGCATTAAATATTGCGGATCACGGTTTTCAAATATCTGTATACAATCGGACTGAGAGTAAAACTAAACAGTTTGCAGCCAATAATGGCAATACGCCCGGTGGAATGGTTGCTACGTCAACACTAGGAACTCTTGTTGACTCACTATCAAAGCCAAGAAAAATTATCATTATGGTTAAGGCTGGCGCTGCTACTGATGCCGTAATTGAAGAAATTGCCGAGTTACTAGATGCTGGCGATATAGTGATCGATGGTGGTAACGCAAAATGGACCGATACCATTCGCCGCGAACAAGCCTTATCGGTTAGAGGATTACGGTTTATCGGAAGTGGTGTTAGCGGCGGTGAAGAAGGCGCACGCTTTGGGCCTAGTTTAATGCCTGGCGGTACGCGAGAGGCCTGGGAGCATTTAAAACCTATTT
>JBLILW010000108.1:0-8382 GCA_047638435.1 Urechidicola sp. | reverse complement strand
CTTTCACGAAAGGTACTATTAGTTGTGTCTCTATCGGAAACTGAGCCGTGTTGAAGAGAACCAATGCAGCACCTAGGCCGATCACCGACTGCCAAAAATATTTCCAACGCCCTATCAAACCCTTCGAATTGCGGTGTACAATTTTTTTGTAATCATCAACCCAGCCAATCGCACCAAATCCGATGGTGACAAATAAAACGATCCACACGAAACGTGATGACAAATCACTCCACAACAAAGTGCTGACTACGATGGCGACTAAAATTAAAGCGCCGCCCATGGTCGGTGTACCCGCCTTAGAAAAATGGCTTTTTGGTCCATCGTCACGCACGCTTTGACCAATATTGTAGCTACTCAAATAGCGAATCATTGCGGGCCCAATAAACAGAGAAATAAGCAATGCCGTCAACACGCCAAGAATGCTACGCATGGTGAGGTAGCCAAACAGATTAAATCCACTGTGAAAGTGGGCCAGATATTCAGCCAGGCTATAGAGCATTTTTCGTCTCTTGTTTGTCTTGATCGGCTTTGCACTTATCAGGATTTATCTTAGAGGGACTTCGTTCTTCGAGGACAGTGTCAGAAGCAATCAACGCTTTCACTAACTGATCCATACCTGCGCTACGCGAACCTTTAATGAGGAGGTTCACATCCTGATGTATTAAGCTCCGAACCATCAAGGCGCTATCTTCGACTTTATCGAAGCAGTAACCAGCATCACCAAAAATAGCACTGGCAACACAGCTCATTGGACCTATCCCAAATAACTTTTTAACACCTTGTTTTTTCGCGACTTCAGCTACTTTTATGTGTAGTAATTCAGCATCACTACCCAGCTCACCCATGTCACCCAAAGCCAACCATGGCTCGCCCTTTAATGAACATAAGACTTTAACGCCTGCCTCTAACGAACCTGGATTAGCGTTATAGCTATCATCGATCAACCGACTATTATTCGGACCTTGCAGCATTTGCAGGCGGCCTTTTACCGGCTCAAAATCGGTTAGGTTTATGACCGCTGATTTAAATTCGATGCCGGCAATCAATGCGATTGATATCGCTGCTAGTGCATTTCGCGCGTTATGCTCACCAAATACATGGATATAAACCTGGCAAATCTGTCCCTTATATTTAACAGTGAGCAATAAGCCCTCGTCAGTGGCTTCCCACTGACCTTGCACATTTGCAGTTGCATTCAGTCCACAGCTCATCGTATGGTCAGCTGCACAAGTCGTTTGCCACTGCTGACTGGCTACTTCGTCTGTATTAAAAAGTGCACGGTGCTGTGGTTGGCAGTAGGCATAGAGCTCACCCTTTGCATCAACCACGCCTTGTAGGCTGCCAAAGCCAGCCAAGTGCGCGGCGGCGGCATTGTTTACATACACAATATCGGGCTCGGCTATGGTCGCCAGATTGGCTATTTCTCCCACATGATTAGCCCCCATTTCGATGATTGTGTACTGATTTTTTTTTGATAAATCGAATAGTGTCAGTGGCACGCCAATATCATTATTAAAATTACCTCTAGTCGAGTGAGTCGAGGCTTCTTTTTGTAATATTTGATGCAACATTTCCTTAACCGTGGTCTTTCCATTGCTGCCGGTCAAAGCGATCACAGCTGCATTACAGTCATGACGCCAAAAATTAGCTAACTTCGCCATTGCTTGCTTGCAGTCGGGCACTATTATTTGTGGAATATCACAATCCAGTTGTGATTCGACCAATGCTACGACAGCACCATTTTTGAAAGCACTCGTCACATAATCATGTCCATCGAAGCACTCACCCTTAATGGCAACAAATAACTGGCCACTACAATCGTTGCGACTATCGATAGTCACACCTTTAAATTGCAAGGCAGGTTGCTCTTCTCTGGTAGCAAAAATATCTAGATTAAAAATGTCGGCTAGCTGCTGCAAGCTGAGAGATATCATTTTGTGATCCTCAGAATTCTCTGCACAACCTGACGATCACTAAAAGGGAGGCGCTCAATGCCGATTATTTGCTCCAATTCGTGTCCTTTTCCAGCAATCACAACCAGATCATCAGCGCTTGCTTCAGACAGTGAAAACTCAATGGCTGCCAAGCGACTGTGAACAACAGAGACTTTTTCTGGATTCGTTAGACCTAATAAAATCTCCGTTACTATTTGCTCTGGTGGCTCAGTTCGAGGATTGTCATCGGTGATGATCACTTGGTCGGCCAATTGTTCGGCTGCCTGCCCCATGCCTTCACGCTTACCTTGATCTCGATCACCACCACAACCAAAAACACACCAGATTTTACCCGTTGTATATTCTCGACAAGTGGTCAAGCAGGCGCGCAGTGCCTGTTCTGTATGAGCAAAATCAACGACTACAGCCGGCTGATCAGATGAACCTTTGAATTGTTCCATTCGCCCTGGAATGGGTTGCAAGTCGGTAACTGCCAGCTGGATTTGTTCGCGATCAAAACCAAGTGCAATTAGAGTCGAAATGCAAGCCAATGTATTTTCGATATTAAAACGTCCCATCAATGCAGTATTGGCCACGATCTTCCCCACGGGAGAAGCTACTTGCATGCATAAACCTTGATCAGTGATATCGTTTTTAATCAATCGAACTTCAGCACCAATAGAGCTGTCCTTCAAATCGTTAAAACTTGGAGTTTGAGGCTGCGCAGAAAACCGAATCAGCGCTGATGATGTTTCTACTTGTTCGCACAAACTCCGTCCAAATTCATCATCTGCATTGACTACTTTTGCAGATAATTCAAAGTCACGAAATAATCGCGCTTTTGCGGCAGCATAGGCTTGTCGAGTGCTGTGATAGTCGAGGTGATCGCGACCTAGATTTGTCAGTACTGCAATATCAAAATCACAACCATTCACTCGGTGTTGATCGAGTGCATGGGATGATACTTCCATAACAACATATTCACATTGCTGCTCTCGAAATTCATTCAGATAGGATTGCAGTGTGATGGCATCGGGTGTTGTGTGGGTAGTGGGTTGGCGCTTATTACCGACTCCATACCCGATGGTTCCGATACTGGCTGTTGTTTTTTTGAGTCGCGTCAATGCCTGAGTGACAAGATGAGTGACGCTGGTTTTACCATCGGTACCGGTCACCCCAATAATAGTCAGTGCCTTACTTGGTTCACCGTAGAACCGACTCACAATCTCACCATTGACTCGATCAAGATTATCAACGCCAATCCACTGAATCTCTATTTGCTTTCTAAGTAAAACTATTCTCTTTTGGCTATATTCATCTTGAGCATTGTACATCACGGCTTCGGCACCCGCTTTTACAGCGTCAATGGCAAAGTCAATACCATGTGTTGTGCTACCTTGCAGTGCAACAAACAAAGAGCCAGCAACAACCTGACGACTGCTACTCGCGATGTCGAATATATTAATGTCGAGTATGGGCTTTACTGTATCAAATCCTTGTAATAATTCGGATAGTGGCTTACCAGCCGATTTTGGATTGGTCGTCATCACGCACCTTTCTCTTCATCAGCTATCTGCGCCTGCAATGACGGAATGTCGTCCGGTGCAATATCCAAAATCCGTAAAGCATTGCTCATTACTTCCTGAAACACCGGTGCCGCCACCGTGCCACCGTAGTAACCATTTTGAGTCGGTTCATCGACTATTACTGCCATCACCAAACGAGGATCACTAATAGGAGCTACTCCAGCAAAAACCGACAGATAGTTATCTTTATCATAACCACCGGAGGTGCTCTTTTTCGCGGTTCCCGTCTTTCCACCAACTCGATAACCGGGTACAGCTGCTAATTGTGCTGTACCTTTTGGGCCGACAACCTGCTCCATCATTTCAAGCACTATTTTCGCTGTTTTAGCAGACATAACATGTCGCTCAACCCGGTTCTCGATGTCTGGTTCTGGCTCTTTACGTATTAAGCTCACATCAACATGCCGCCCTTGATTGGCGATCATCGCATAGGCTCTGGCCAACTGCGTAATGGACACCGACAATCCATAACCAAAGCCCATAACGGCATGATCAAGCTTTTGCCAGTCAGAGAAGTGTCTAAAATAACCTGAGGACTCGCCAGGGAAGGACACGCCCGGTGGTTCGCCAAATCCGTAAGCGCTAAAGGACTGCCAAAGCTCTTCTTCTTTCATCGACAAAGCAATACGAGAGGCACCGACGTTACTCGATTTACGTAAAACACTGGCAAGATCCAACACGCCGTAATTCCTGAAATCCTTAATCGGATGACCACTCACCTTGTACCAACCGGGAGAGGTGTCAATCACGCTTTTTTGACTATAAAGACCGCGATCAATAGCCGCAGCCAATGTAAAAGGTTTAATCGTCGAACCAGGTTCAAAAACGTCGGTTAATGCGCGATTTCGACGTCGGCCTGAAGTCTGTTTTTTTGCCTGGTTTGGGTTATACGAGGGCTGATTAACCATTGCCAACACTTCACCCGTTCTGGCATCGAGCAACACGGCGCTCCCTGACTTGGCAGCATGGTATTTAATCGCCCTAGTCAAACTGCGATAAGCGATGTACTGCAACCGCATATCAATGCTTGAATAGATATCTTTACCCGATTGAGCCGCACTCACCTGGTTGATCTCTTCTATTACGGCACCCTTTCGATTACGAATAACACGACGTGCGCCAGGCTTGGCTTTTAACCAGCTATCGTAAACCAGCTCAAGTCCTTCCTGACCGTTGTCATCGATATCAGTAAACCCGACAAGATGACCAACCACTTCTCCAGCTGGATAATAACGATGATATTCACGTTGGGTGTAGACACCATCGATACCAATTGATACCTGACTGGCTAACTCAGGCTCAATCTGTCTCTTAAGGTAGATAAATTCTTTGTTAGCTTTGCGCCTTAAAGTATCGACTGTATTACTGTAATTGATCGACAACTGCCGGGTGACTTTTTTAAGTGCGGGCAAGTTCTGTAATATTTCAGATGGATTGACCCAGATAGAATCGACCGGCGTGCTGATAGCCAAAGGCGTACCAAATCGATCGAGGATTGCGCCACGATAGGCCGGGGTTTCGATAGTGCGGATTTGACGCTGCCCACCCTGACTGGCGAGAAACTCTTTTTCGACGATTTGCAGGTATAGCGCGCGACCGACCAACCCAGCCATTAAACATAACAGGACAAACAAAACGAAGTAATGCCTGCCACCAAAAAATAGAGACTGGTTACCCTTGTCACTCATGGCAAACGCACCAGTTGTACGGTTTCAGGCAACTTCATCTTTAATGTTTTGCGGGCACGTGATTCGACATTGCTATGGGTGGCGAGCGTACTGTTTTGTAACTGTAAGCGCCCCCAGGCGATGATTTCCTGATCTTGCTTTTTTTGAACATTCCTTAGTTCTGAAAACAAAACTCGACTTTCATGCTTAACATAGATCACCGTCAGCGCACTGCCGATAACGAAAGTCAACAGCAGCATAACCCAGGTTATCTGTTGCATCAGGCAGTTCTCTCAGCGACGCGTAAAACCGCGCTTCGAGACCTCGGATTATCCTTCAGCTCACTAGCGCCAGCCTTAATTGCTTTACCTATCAAAGAAAATCGAATATTCGACACTCTTTCGCTTTCTCGAATCGGCAGGCCTCGAGGAACTTGGGGTTTTGTACTATGCTTTTTAAAGAACCGTTTGACGACTCGGTCTTCCAAAGAATGGAAGCTAATAACCTGTAATCGCCCGCCAATTTTCAATACATCAAAAATCGAATCGAGTACTTTATGGATATGCTCTAGCTCTTGATTGATGTGAATACGAATGGCTTGAAAACTACGTGTTGCAGGGTGCTTATGATTTTTTCCTTTAGGAATGCAAGCACTGATAAGCGCCGCTAAAGTCGCAGTGTCATCGATACAGCCCTCTTCCCTGGCCTCTATAATACGCTTCGCTATACGTCGAGAACCACGTTCCTCGCCATACTCCCAGAGTACTCGAGCTATTTCTACCTCTTCAGCATGGGCCAACCATTCACTTGCCGAATGACCTTGCTCAGGATTCATACGCATATCGAGTGGGCCATTGCGCTGAAAACTAAAACCACGCTCGGCATCGTCTAGTTGCGGCGACGACACACCCAAATCAAGCAATACGCCATCGATCTGCTGCGCCATACCCAGGCTCGCAATATGATCACTTAGGTTTTCATAGTCATCATGCAATATCGTGATCCGGCTATCACTACCCAATAATATTTTCGCTTGCTTTATTGCATCGGGATCTTTATCCATAACGACAAGTCTGCCGTTTTCTCCCAATTGGGCCAAAATCGAACTTGCGTGTCCACCTCGGCCATAGGTGCCATCAATATAGAAGCCATCTGGATTGATATTCATGTGCTGAAATACTTCGGCGTGAAGTACAGGTGCGTGCTCAAACTGTGCCTTGGTCACAGGGTTAACTCCGCCAAAGCGGCTGGCAATTCACCATCAGTTTTATCGCTCACCCATTCGTCACGACATTTGTTCCATCGCTCTTCATCCCACAGCTCGAATTTTTTACCCTGCCCGATCATCACCACTTTCTTACCTAGCTCGGCGTATTCACGTAACGGTGTGGCAACCATCATTCGGCCATTTGCATCGACTTCGACATCGGTGGCGTGGCCAATTAAAAGGCGCTGAATACGACGAGTTGTAGGATTAAAACTAGGTAGGGCTTCGATTTTATCTTCGATCAATTCCCACTCATTGAGTGGATAGATCAATAAGCAGAGCTGCTCAGTATCTATTGTAATAATTAGTTGGTTTTGACAAATCTCGGACAGCGTCTCACGATAGCGCGCTGGCAATACTATCCTGCCTTTTGCATCTAGCGATAAATTGGAGACCCCTCTGAATTTGCGCACCTTTAGCCCCGTCATGTGACACGATGTGACACAATTAACCACATCTAGACACAATATGGCTTATTTCAGGCTTATGTCAAGTGAATTCAAGTCTGTTAAACAGACTTTTTCTTAACAACGTCAACCACTTAGCAGGAAATAAAAAGATGAGAAGTGATATAGGTATATAAAACGAAAGGTTATTGAAACAACTTAATGTAAAACATTAAGAAACCTCAAATTTCTATGATATTTTTTGTTTTACTAGGTGGTCAAGTTTATTTGTTGCTCGCAAATAAACACCGGTGGGTATAAAAAAGTAAGTCAGCCTGTAAGCCGGGTTCTGTCTAGGATAATCATTCATCTGGACTAAGAGTCACCTCTAGTCTCAAGCGACCAACCCGAAAACAGCGCGGACAACGCTATAGTATTCCTATTTGGTCTTGCTCCGAGTGGGGTTTACCATGCCACTTCTGTTACCAGAAGCGCGGTGCGCTCTTACCGCACCCTTTCACCCTTACCAGCCTTGATGCTAAGATCAAAACTGGCGGTTTACTCTCTGTTGCACTGGCCGTAGGCTCGCGCCTCCCAGATGTTATCTGGCACTCTGTCCTGTGGAGCCCGGACTTTCCTCCAGCCCTAATACCCTGAAGATATTTAGACCAGCGATCATCCAGCTGACTTGGGCGGGATCATACCCGAAAGTTCGAGCAATAGTCGATTATTTGTTACCTATGACTAACGGCCTAAAATTAACGGGTTGGAATTGACTGCCTAGGCTTTATTAAATTGCCGCTAAGGGTTAGCTGCTATTTATCAGTAATGACTATAAGCAGGCAATACTTAAGAATACTTGTGATAAGCCAGGGACTTTAACAAAGTGCATTTCTCGTCGGTTTGCAAGAATGGTGCGATAACCAACAGCACATGCTTTCGCTCTTCTGAATTAAACCATTTTATCCAGGCATTCTCTGTCGACCAGCGAGCAATGACAACATAGTGATTGGGTGCTTGTGCATCAATTAACGACTCGCCCGAAATATATCCAGGCGCATTGGTCATTACATTGAGTAAATTCCCAACTGCCTTTTCGTAATGAGATTCCAATCCTTCGGCGATGACACGTTCAATAATTACTTTGATCATTTTAAAATTTTTCAATCTCTAAATATGGAATTAACAAAGTTAGCAGATTAACAACTCCAACCTTAAATTGCCATCAGAAGCCGGAGACTATTGAAGAAAACAGATAAACAATATTATCGGATTATGATATATCAGACGTTGTCAGCTGAGGGGCCAAACATCTCAACCTTTTGACTATACTTTGTCATCAGCGCTTTCAGAAGATTATGCATCCAGCTATTGAGCCAGGTGATTCGTTCTACCCAAATAGCGACGCACCAGCCAGCCAGTGGGCAAATATGACTCATGAAGCTATGATTAATATTCTTGAACCTATCATTTCCAAAAATGCATGACTTCTTACATAAGAAGTTGCCACCATCACGAGACTATCTGCTTAGATGCGCTATC
>JBLILW010000107.1:0-8426 GCA_047638435.1 Urechidicola sp. | reverse complement strand
CCAGTTTCCATAATAATCACTGCTTTTTCGGTACCAACACGACAAGGCGTGCATTGACCACAGGATTCATGCTCAAAGAATTTCATCGAGTTGAGTGCCGCTTGCTTGGCACTATCCTGATCTGATAATACGATAACAGCGGCCGACCCGATAAAACAACCGTAGGGCTGTAATGTATCAAAGTCGAGTGGAATATCACCGAGTGACGCAGGTAAAATACCACCCGAAGCGCCACCTGGGAAATAACCATAAAAGCTTTGCCCTTCGCGCATGCCGCCGCAATATTCTTCGATTAACTCACGCATGGTGATACCAGCAGGCGCTAAATGAACACCAGGATTATTCACTCGACCAGAAACTGAGAAGCTACGCAAACCTTTACGACCATTACGACCCTGAGAATCAAACCACTCAGAACCTTTCTGAATCACATCACGAACCCAATAGAGGGTTTCGCAGTTATGCTCTAGTGTCGGCCGACCAAACAAACCAACCTGTGCAACATACGGTGGGCGTAAGCGCGGCATGCCACGTTTGCCTTCGATTGACTCGATCATGGCCGATTCTTCACCACAGATATAAGCACCTGCACCGCGCCGTAATTCTATTACGGGTAGGTCATAGCCCGACTCGCTTTTAAGGCTCTCGATAGCCTGGCGCAACACTTCGCTCACCGTAGGATATTCGTCACGAACGTAGACATAACAATGATCGATGCCGATAACGCTTGCCGCAATGAGCAAACCTTCAAGAAAACGATGCGGATCACCTAGCATGTAAAAGCGATCTTTAAACGTGCCTGGTTCGCCTTCATCGATGTTGATCGCCATCAAACGAGGGGCTTCCTGCTCTCGCAAAATACCCCACTTACGACCGACAGGGAAACCGGCGCCACCTAAGCCCCGTAAAGCGGTGCCATTAAGTGTTTCTATAATCGCATCGGCATTGGTTTTACCCGAGATTAAATCCTCATACAACTGATATCCGCCATCTGCCTTATAGGCAGCAAAATCGATTGTATCCGTTGGCATCGGTTGGGTAATGGCATTCGCATCGACCGCTGTTTTAACTGTATCAACTTTAGCGTGATCGATCGTGTTTTGGCCAACAACTGCCACGGGCGCTTTATCACAACGGCCAACACAAGGGACTCGCTGAACTCGAACGTCAGAACCGAGTGTGGATTCCAACTGAGCGATCAGTGCTTCGGAACCGGCCATTTCACAACTCACCGATTCACAAACGCGAACCGTCAATTGTGCGGGTGCGGCTTCGTTTTCTTTGACTATATCAAAATGATGATAAAAGCTGGCGACTTCGTACACTTCTGTCGTTGCCAGTTTCATTTCGCTAGCCAGTGCAACTAGGTGTGGTGCGGAAAGGTGACCAAATTTGTCCTGAATTTTGTGCAGGTGCTCAATCAGCAGGTCCTTTGATCGTGACGCGCCACCCAGTAATGATTGCACTTGGAGCAGAGCGTTAATATCAACCACTCGACCTTTGGTCTTACCTCGGTTGCGTTTGGTTTTACGATCAACCGCTTGAGGATTTCTTTCTGCAATGGACATAAACACTCTCTACCACAAGGTTTTTAGTTCGGCTCTTAAACTCTATTGAGTTTGCGTCTGGCTTTCTGAGCCGATATTTTTAACTGGTTATTCTAACTGGTTATTTACGCTTCAATTCAGGGCGCTAGAATCTGAGTGATAATCGACTACTGAAGTAGAGCAACCCTAAGAGATTCAATGCTACCGGACATTATCACTCGTTGATCTTCGCTTTGCAAAGCCCGATTATATCTTTATCAGTCAGCCTTAAAAGGCCAAAACGTAACACGTTGGTTGGCCATAGGAGCAAGATAGTATAGAACTTGCCTAATGAGGTGGAGGCTCAAATCGACACATCTCACCTTAGAACCGACAAATATTGTCATATAATTTAAACTGCTGAGCATCGGTAGCTAGTTAGGGAAAAAATCGCCTGTGACATGGAAGATAGATAGCGCCTAAAAACTGATCAATATAGCCACTTTTCGGTAATTAAACACTGACTGTCTGTTTGGTTTTAAACTCAGCTAGACTCTCATTTAAGGTATCGGTAATGCTGTTTATATTACTCGGCAACCTTTTCCAAGCTATTTTGAAATCAGAGGTTTATAGTTTAGTCAGATTGAATTTAGACGGCACACTTGACAGTCCATCACGACCCAAACATTATTAACTCAGTATTCGCTTTTTCAGTCTTAATCCAAATCCAAGCCGAAATATAAATATGCCTAAACTAGATCAATTACTTACCAGCATCGAAAAGGCCGAATCGTCTGGTCATGCCAAGCAGAATTGGCAACCGGCGTATGTTGGCGAAGTCGACATTCATATTAAAGCAGATGGCCAATGGTTTCATGAAGGCCGTCCATTTAAACGCCTCACCTTAGTTAAGCTTTTTGCCAGCGTATTACGTCGAGAGGGCGATACCCACTATTTAGTCACGCCTGGAGAAAAACTTGCGATACAAGTAGATGATGCTCCGTTTGTTGCGACTACTATGGAGTTGATAGGCAATAACGATCATCAAGCATTAACTTTTACGACAACACTTGGGGATAGCATAATTGCTGACGAACAACACCCCATTCGTGTCGAGACAGACCCTGTAACCCAGGTACCAAGACCTTACATTCATTTTCGAAATGGACTTGACGCACTCATTAGTCGAAGCGCTTTTTTTGACTTAGCCAATACCGCGCAAGCCGTTGAGCGCAACGGCGATACACATCTTATCGTCCACAGCATGGGGGCTGAATTTAGCCTTGGCATTTGTGACGAATAATTTTTAGCCTACCCCTACTTTTCGTGACACTGTACACTTGATGGGCTTGACCTCCGATTCCTCTAAGAAGTTAACTAACATGTCAATGCCACAAATTTTGACCCCTGCCCCAGGAAGTAGAATTGTCAAAGGTGAAACTGAAACCATTCTTTTTGCGCAACCACCCGAAGTGTTAAAAGGGTTGTTACGCGAAAATATTACCCGTTTTGATACGTTAGTTTTAACCGATATCAAGGAAAAAAATGGGTCTCTTTTAAATAACCTTGAGTTTCCATTTTATTTCTTTCTTTTCGTTGCCAAGGGTTTTGCAGAAAAGCGAAAAGTTAATTTAGTGGGTGATGCAGAATCGATTAGCCAAGCCATGCGTTTGTTGCGTTTCACACTTTTTGGGCCGACCAGAAAAGAGCTCGAGCAATGGCAAACGCCAAAAGAGCTTCGTGAAGAATGGCTGACCGTTTCCGAATACTTGGCGCTTAAGGATGACTTTGGTCAATCTATTCCAGTCGAAGATTTCTTCAATCAAATTCCTTTCAAGAACAATCTGGCTATTGCGGGTGATTTTACCATCCAGCATACCAACACTGATCAATATATAGTCTCCAGTCAAGGTGGGGATGTAACCGTCGATCTAAATGAAGATCATCACATTATTCCACCTTACCCAGTGCCGATGGACTATGTGCCTGGAGGACAAATCAAAATGGGGATCGAAGTTCTAGGCGGAGCGTCTGGATTTTCGACGACTGAACCCTGTGCGGGTCTAGCGCTGTGTTACAACGGCGACTATATTTTGATCGACTCCATTCCTTTTCTGGATCAGCATCTATATGCACGTGGTATTTCTAAAAATCAGGTGTCATCAGTATTTTTGACCCATCTGCATGACGATCATTGCTCGATGTTTCCACTCATCGAAATGCCGCAACAGGTCGATGTTATAACCACTCGGGAAATTTATAACATGGCAATCGAAAAGCTCAGCTGTAGCCTCGGCTGGTCTACTGATGTTGTCGCTCAGTGCTTTCAGCTTGTCGAAGTCACGCCGGGTGACACCTTAAATTACTACGGGCTTTCCATCGAAGTGCATGCCACGGTACATAGTATCCCCACCATAGGTGCCACCTTTTCAACTCTACATCACGGCCAACGCCGAGACATTTGTGTTGTTGGTGATAATCAAAATATGCCCGCCGTGCGCGAAATGACGAAAGCAGGCATTGTCAGAGAAAGTACTTTAAGTAATCTAGAGCGCCTGTATACCGACAACTTCAACCTACTAATTGCGGATGGTGGCGCTGGAGCTATACATGGTGACCCAAATGATTCCCTCAACTCACAGGCAGAGAGGGTCGTTTTTGTCCATGTTGATGAATTGCCAGAGGAGTTAACCACTACTTTTTCTCTGGCGAGTGCTGGAAAACGTTACACCGTGATCGACGGTGACAGCAGTATTTACACGTCACAGATCAGTCACTACCTCACCTTGTGGCTGGGTCAGCCATTGCCCAATCGATGGATGCGTAATCTGCTCGCCGAACAGTCGGTTAACCGTTACAACACGGAAGACGTAATCATTGTGCAGAAGGCGAGTACCCAAGGTTACGTTTACCTGATACTGACAGGATATTGTGAAGTCGTGCGCCAGGAAGACGGCAAGCGACAGTCAATAGCGACTTTGCAGGCGGGTGACATTATCGGGGAAATGGCAATACTGACAGGGTCTGGCGTCAGAAACGCCAGTGTTGTCGCACGGACACCCGTCACTGTTTGCGTATTTTATGAAGAGACCTTTCGCAATTTCATCGCCCAAAGCGGATTAAAAAGTCAACTTGAAAGTCGCTGGCTATTACGTCCAGTAATCAAATCCCTGCCTCAATACCAGCAATTGTCTTCGACTGTTATTGATAAAATGTCACGTGTAGCCGAGTCACTGGTCGTTCTTAAAGGTGAGACGATACAGCTCGACGTTACACACCTATATTTATTTGTTGAAGGTGAAGGCACCATATTGACGGCGGCTGACAACACAGAGCAATTTGCCAATAAAGGTGACGAATTCGGTTGGCGTCCATTTATCGAAAATAATCCCGCCACATTAGTCGCAAATACCGACTGTGGCCTATTAAAGCTCGAAGCAGAGGTTTATTTAAGCATTCTCCATCAAGTCCCTCAATTAAATTATCAAACGCGTAAGCGATTGGTCGAGGAACAAAGACACACTATTGACTGGTTGTTAGGAGAAGTTAAAACTTACTAGTTTTAGTTCAGAGCTTTTTTTGTACCGATTTACTCACCAAGGTGTTAGTATTTTCGCCAAATGACGTTCCGTAAAAACTAGAGAAAAGAACAAGCAGGTTCTACTGTTTGGATCATGCTTCAATTTGTAGTGAAAACTGCTCAACCTAACGAGAAATATGCCTCTACTAACGATCAAGAATTTATGCATCGAATTCCCAGGGCGCGAAAAGGTAGAACGTGCCGCAAACAATGTTAGTTTCGAATTACATGCTGGTGAAATTCTAGGCCTGGTCGGCGAGTCCGGCGCAGGTAAATCAACTATTGGCAATGGTATCGTCCAACTACTTAGCGCACCCGGGCGTGTCACCTCTGGCGACATTTACCTTAATGACGATTTAATATCTAATTTTAACTCTGAGCAAATTCTCAAAGTGAGAGGTTCGCGCATTGGATTTATTTTCCAGGATCCGATGACCTCGTTAAATCCGCTCTTTACAATTGAAAATCAGATGGTTGAAACTATCGTCAATTGTCTCGACATGAATCAACGGCAAGCCAGTCAATACGCTGTCGAGCTTCTCACTCAGGTAGGCATCCCTGATCCTGAGATTCGAATTAAACAATTTCCGCACCAATTTTCTGGTGGCATGCGCCAGCGTGTTGTCATTGCCATTGCACTCGCAGGCAAGCCTGAATTGATTATTGCTGACGAGCCAACGACTGCCCTCGATGTATCGGTGCAGGATCAAATCCTAACGCTGATCAAAGATCTCTGCCATCAACATAATGTTGGGTGCCTGCTAGTGACGCACGACATGGGCGTTATTGCTAATGTCGCCGACCGAGTTGCAGTGATGTACAGAGGTAACCTAGTAGAAATTGGCGACACTGCCCAAATTCTCGGTGCGCCTGACCACGAGTACACTAAAAGTTTGATCAGTGCCGTGCCTAGGTCAAATATCAAAACAGACCGATTTCCACTCGTTGAATATATTGAAACCACCGAGAAGGGTCTTGATAGTATCGATGTTTCAACTCATTGGTTAGGAAAGGGTGTTCGTCATACGCATAGCGATGACTTACTTGTCATTAAAGACTTGAATTTAAGGTTCATCACGCGCGATGCCATGTTTGAACGCAATCGTCGATACCTGCAAGCAACATCAAATGTCAATTTAACCGTAAAGCAAGGTGAGACTTACGGCCTTGTTGGTGAAAGTGGTTCGGGTAAATCAACCATTGCGCGCATGGTGGCGGGGCTACAAAAACCCGATAGTGGATCGATTCAATTCGACGACCTAGAGCTGGTCGGCAATCCAGACAAGGTCGCTATCAGAAATGCACGCAAACAAATTCAGATGGTTTTCCAAAACCCTTATTCGTCACTCAACGGGCGCATGAAGATTGAAGATATTATTGCCGAACCGATCTTATTTCACCAACTCGCACCGCAAGGAGACGTAAGCCAAATTGTCGGTGACCTGCTCGATCATGTTGGTTTGGGTCGTCAGTCAGGTAAAAAATATCCGCATGAATTTTCGGGTGGCCAACGACAGCGTATTTCAATCGCACGCGCTCTAGCCAGTCGGCCCCGATTATTAATTTGCGACGAGCCTACTTCGGCTCTTGACGTATCGGTTCAGGCACAGATTCTTAATTTATTGAAGGACTTGCAAGATGAACTCGGGTTAACCATGTTATTCATTAGCCATGACTTGCCGGTTATTCGACAAATGTGCGACAGAGTCTCTATCATGCGCTATGGGAAAATTCTGGAAACAGCAGAAAGTGAGCAGTTTTTCGAACACCCTGAAAATGCTTATAGTGCAGAACTACTAAGCTTAATGCCTCGATTTGATAATATTTATGAATCAAGCAGAATAACGAAAGAACCAAACTAGAAATTATTTTTTTGGCGGCTTTCGTAAAAACCGCCTATTTATTCAAGTCACTAATCAATAATCATAAGTCACTAACGGAGAAACTAAAATGAAGAATAAACTACAGCTAATGGGTGGTCTGTTTTGCGCGGGGATGCTTGCGTTTACAGTCGCCGATGCAAAAACGCTACGCTTGGCCTATGACGCCGATCCTGTCACACTCGATATTCATGAACAATTATCTGGTGGTGTTTTACAACTGGCGCACATGACCTTTGATCCTTTGATTCGTTGGACTAAAGATCTTGGTTTCGAAAATCGTTTAGCAACCAGTCATGAGCGAATTAATGACACTACCGTTCGCTTCAACTTACGCAAAGGCGTCAAGTTCCATAGCGGCAATGCAATGACCGCTGCTGACTTTAGCTGGACTTTTGATCGCCTGAAAGTTAGCGCGGATTTCAAAGGTATTTTCGCTAACTTTAGCGCGCTAAACGTTATCGATGATCACACAATCGATCTCGTGACTTCTGGCCCATATCCTTTGGTACTACACACTGCAACCTATATTTTTCCAATGGATAGCAAATTCTACACTGGCACAGATGCTAACGGAAAAGACAAGGGTGAGATTGTAAAGAACGGTGCATCATTTGCTTCAACTAATATGTCAGGAACGGGCCCATTTACAGTGACCTCTCGCGAGCAAGGCGTGAAAATTGAATTCGAACGCTTCGCTGATTACTGGGACAAGAGTTCTCCAGGTAACGTAGACAAGATCGTATTCACGCCAATCAAAGACGAGCAAACTCGTGTTGCTGCATTATTGTCTGGTGGCGTTGATATGATCGCACCCGTTTCACCTAACGATTTTGGACAAATTCGTAGCAGTAGCAAAGCTGACCTAGTGACTAAGGCTGGCACACGCATTATCATGTTTCAAATGAACCAAGAACGTCGTGCAGAACTGAAAGATATTCGTGTTCGTCAGGCGATCGTACATGCAGTCAACAACGATGCTATCGTGAAGAAAATAATGAAAGGTTTTGCGACCACTGCAGGTCAAATGAGCCCTAAAGGTTATCTTGGTCACAATCCTAAATTAACACCACGGTTTGACCTTGAAGAAGCGCGTAATCTGATGAAAGAAGCGGGTTACGAGAATGGTTTCACTTTAACGATGATGGCGCCTAATAATCGTTATGTGAATGATGATAAAATTGCTCAGGCAGTTGCCGTCATGCTGTCAAAAATCAACATCAAAATCGATCTTCAGACTATGCCTAAAGCACAATACTGGCCAATGTTTGACGACCGTGCTGCTGATATCATGATGATTGGTTGGCATTCAGATACTGAAGATAGTGCTAATTTTAATGAGTTTTTAACTATGACACCTAATAGTGACACTGGCATGGGTGCTTACAACTCAGGTAACTACAGCAGCAGTTTTGTTGATGAAAGCACAATGGCCGCGAA
>JBLILW010000106.1:0-8468 GCA_047638435.1 Urechidicola sp. | reverse complement strand
CCGGCTGAATACCCTCATTACGGATTATCGACCTATAATTGTCACCCTGATGGGTCAGGTATTTGCCATGCCTCTCACAGAAGGCCACTACTTAATCTTCGGCCCGGTTATATTACCTTTGGCGATACGCCGTGTTCAGGGCTTAGACACTTTCAAGCCGATAGTCACCTGATTAGCTGGTTGCACGCTAAAAATATAGAATATGACGTTATAACTGATACCGAGCTTCAACATGACGGTTTAAAGGCCATAGAAGGCTATAAAGCCGTCGTAACCGCCACGCACCCTGAATATCATACGGAGCAAACACTGAACGCACTGCGTGATTATCGCGACAACGGTGGAGTTCTGCATTATTTAGGTGGGAATGGATTTTACTGGCGTGTAGCGCGTCATGTTGAAAATGACAGTTTACTAGAAATTCGACGGGCTGAAGGGGGAATTCGCGCCTGGGAAGCTGAACCTGGCGAGTATTACAATGCTTTCGATGGAACCTATGGTGGTTTATGGCGCCGCAATGGTCGCACGCCACAGGCACTTGTTGGCGTGGGCTTTACGGCTCAGGGTGAATTCTACGGGTCCTCTTATCAGCGTAAATGCTACGCCCCAGAATTCGATTGGGTATTTGATGGAATTGAGGGGGATGTGCTGGGTGATTTTGGTTTCAGTGGAAATGGCGCCGCTGGATTTGAGTTAGATCATCTTGACAAGAACTTAGGTTCTTTGACAGAAACGACTTTATTGGCACAATCTGGCAGTCAAAATAGTGAATTTGTTTTGGTGCCTGAGGAGCAGCTTACTCATATGAGTACATTACACGGAAGAGCCAATGAAGATATCTTAACCGCAGATATGATTTACTTTAAAGTGCCTGGCGGGGGAGCTGTTTTCTCAGTAGGCTCCATCACTTTCTGTGGGAGCCTGCCATGGAATAACTATAATAATAATATTTCAAGGCTATTAGAAAACGTTCTGTTTAAGAGTATCAAAAGTTGAATGAGCATACATTTGATTTGAATCACTATCTTTTTATGACTTCTTTTCTCTTAAATGAGAATCGACTGCCCGTTATATTAAGAAAGTTGTCAATTTCTACAAAAAAATTAAAAATGGTGAATTTGAAAACTGTTTTATCGATGAAGATGGTTATATTAATCTGCTTCAACTTGATTATGGCTATTTACAGAAAAGCTCTTATGTCGAAGAGGATATTGTTAATCCTCAAAGTAACATCTATAAAGACCTCCTTAAAGCTCTAAGTATTGAAAGCTGTAAGGAGTAGAGTTTCTAAATCGTCTTTTCATTAACCCAAGATTCAGTCGATTCAATCAAAGCTGTCATAGCCCCTGGCTCACTCACTGAGTGGCCAGCATCTTGAACCATTATAAACTTCGCCTCAGGACAGGCTCTATGAAGTTCCCACGCTGAAAGAGCGGGACATACAACATCGTAGCGACCATGAACAATAATGGCAGGAATGTTTCTGGTTTTATCTATACCTCGAAGTAATTGTTCTTCAACTTCGAAGAATCCACCATTCGTAAAATAATGACATTCAAAACGGGCAAATGCTTGTCAGAAATCATCATCAGCAAAGTCATCCATTGCATTCTGGTCTTGATAAAGTTTATTCTTAGAAGCCTCCCAAACTGACCAAGCCTTAGCAGCTTCTTTTCTCACTTGCGGATTTTCATCGGTGAGGCGCTTATAAAAAGCAGCGATATAATCGTGTCTTTCATTTTCAGGAATGGGGGCAATGTATTTTTCCCAAGCATCTGGATAAATGAAACTAGCATCTTCTTGATAAAACCAACGAAGTTCTTTTTTCTAAGCATAAAAATTCCGGGAAGAAAAAGTGCATTGACTCGAACTGGATGTTTTTGAGCGTAGGCCAGTAATAATGTTGATCCCCAGCTTCCACCAAAGACGGCCCAATTTTCAATTTCTAAATGCGCTCTAATTTGTTCGATATCACTGATAAGATCCCAAGTAGTATTTTCACGAAGATCTGCAAAAAGGGGTCGATTTTCCACAAACCCGTTGATCAATCAGAACTATGCGGTATTTTTTTGGATCAAAATAACGTCTGTAATTCGCACCAATTCGGCCGCCTGGTCCACCGTGAAGAAAGACAACAGTTTCACCATGACTATTTCCACATTCTTCGAAGTGGGCCGTATGAATTTCTGAAACTTTAATCGTTTCATCGTTATATGTTGTTATCTCTGGATACAGGTCTCGCGTAGAGCAAATTTATCGTGTCATTTAGGATTCCTTTGGCTAAAAATCATAACATGATCATATTAATATCACCTGCAAAAAAATAGATTGTGACACACCGGCTCCTACGAAAAAGTTCAACGAGCCGCTCTTTCAAAAAAAGACAAAAGCTCTTTTTGAGGATTTTAAAAAGTGCACAGCAAAAGATTTCTCTAAACTTATGAAGTATCTTCGGATTCTTTCAGCGTTATTTTTAAAGAGGACACAGGTGCCAATAACAAGGTGACTGTGTTTTATTATTCCCATCAAGTATGGTGACATTAAAAAACCAAAAAATTTAGAATAATCGAAATTAATGACCTGTGTTTTTTCTTAATCAAAATATAAAAGTATGAATTTTCAAGTATGGAAGCCTATTGACTTATTTCGTTATTAGGTTTTTTTGACGATAGGGCATTTTCCAAATTTTATTGTCATACTCATGTTGGAAAGCATTCTAACGACGGTCAAATAACCTCTAATAACTACATTGTGTCTGAGAGAGTTAGATCAGATCACGTGGAATAATAATTTCCCTATTTTTGTATTAAGAGTTCACGTCGAGAGTTTGGTTATTATTATTAAAATAATAAGCTTCCAGATTGTCGTATGCACGCTAATGTAGACTTTTAACAAAATGTGCACCAAACGAGATCATCGTCTAACGGTTAATAAGTGATTTGATAAATTATTACTAAACTCTTGTCTTTAACAATAAAACATGGATAGTGCTATACTCATCATTAAAAAACATAAGAGGAAAATGCGGATGAAATTACAAAAATGGCTAGGTGTCATTGTTGCTAGCGCAGTATTGATATCAAGCAACTCATGGGCACAAAAAGCAGGTGGCACCCTAATTCAGATAGTTCAACCTGAACCTCCTTCGTTGGCCCCTTATTTATCGACTTCTGGACCAATCGGACTGGTTGCACCTAAAATTTATCAGGGACTTCTTGACTACGACTTAGACTTGAACGTCGTTCCCGAACTAGCCAAAAGCTTTGACGTCAGTGAAGACGGATTAACTGTTACTTTTAAACTACAGAAAGGCGTAACATGGCACGATGGTAAGCCTTTTACGTCAGCAGACGTTGAATTCACAATTATGCACGTTCTGAAGAAATTTCATCCGCGTGGCCCGAATTCTTTTAAAGAAGTGACTGAAATTCAGACACCTGATGAGCATACTGCAATATTCAAATTAGCTAAGCCAGCGCCCTACATGATGCGAGCTTTTTCTGCTTACGAGTCACCAATGGTTCCTAAGCATTTGTTAGAAGGTACGGATATTCGGTCAGCTAAGCTTGGCAATAACCCAGTTGGAACAGGGCCATTTAAGTTTACTGAGTGGAAAAAAGGTCAATACATAAGACTAGATAAGAACGAAAACTATTGGAAAGAAGGTTTACCTTTGTTGGATAGAGTCGTTGCCCGCGTCATACCTGATGCGTCAACCCGAACTGCAGCAATGGAAAGTGGTGAAGTGCATTATGGCGCTTACGGCGCAATTCCAAATGTAGACGTTGTACGCCTTCGTAAGATGGATAGCATTGGTACCACTACTGATGGCTATTCGATGATAAACCCAATGGCATTGATAGAATTTTCTGTCAACAAAGCACCGTTTGATAAGGCAGCAATTAGGCAGGCAATATCGCTCACTATTGACCGTCAGTTTTTAATCGACAACATATGGTTTGGTTACGGCAAGGCTGCAACTTCCGCTCTGTCATCTAACTTTGAACCAACTGGTTTGTATAAAGCGTCAATTAACTATCCTGCTACTCCGAACGTATCTGCTGCAATTAAACTGCTTGAAGATGCGGGATATGCTGCAGATAGCAACGGTGTTAGAGCTAAAGCTGTTCTAGACTTAATTCCTTATGGTGAAGATTGGCGTCGTGCAGGTGAATATGTAAAGCAAGCATTGCTCGAAATCGGTATCTCATTGGAGTTACGTTATGAAGATGTTCCAACTTGGATCAAACGCGTTTACGGTGATTACGACTTCGAAATGAATATGAATTACTTTTACCAACTACCTGATCCAGTAATTGGTGTTCACCGTCATTATGGAACTGATCAAATTCGTAAAGGCACGCCATTTGTTAATTCGAGTGGTTACAGTGACGCAGGTTTAGACGCGTTATTGGTTGCTGGTGCAACTTCGGCTAATCGAGAAGAAAGAATTCAGGTTTATAATGCGATTCAGGATAAATTGGCAGTCGATATGCCGGTAGTCAACTTATTTGAAATGCAATTTATTACTGTGTACAGCGAAAAGCTAAAGGACCATGCGTTTTCAGCAATGGGTTCATATTCGTCTTTTGATCGTGCATGGCTTGATCAGTAATTCGAACGACATATTGAATTACTTGAAATAATAATAAAAAAATAAGCAATACGACCCTCCTGCAACACAAATGCAGGGGGGTTCTTACCAGACTGGTTTAACCCTGTTAAAGTTAAGCTACGCATTTAAAAAATAGAGTATTAAATTTTGAATCAATTATTTTTCGGGCAAGACTAAACTTATGAGTCTCGCTGCGACACGCGTTCGATATGTATTAAAAAGACTAATTCAGTCTATACCCGTAGTAATTGCTATTTTAGTAATTAATTTCTTTCTGCTGCACATGGCCGAAGGTGATGCTGCTGATGTATTGGCCGGTGAGGCTGGTTCAGCAACACCGGAGTATATGGAACAACTTCGTGAGAAATTTGGACTAGATAAACCGCTACCGGTACAACTGGCAGTCTACTTGAAAAATGTACTTAGTTTTGATTTGGGCTATTCATTTAGGCATGGTATGCCTGTCATAGATCTAGTAATGGACCGGTTTGTCCCTACCTTGTTATTAATGGTATCAACCATCGTCATAGCCGTAGGACTTGGTATTATTTTAGGTTTAATAGCTGCCTCTGGACTCAATACATGGCGCGATAACCTGATTTCTGTATTTGCATTAATTACCTATGCAACCCCGCTTTTCTGGATTGGCTTAATGATGATTGTCATGTTTTCACTGAAGCTTGGCTGGTTTCCAACCAGCGGTATGGAAAATGTTGCTGCATTTTATGAAGGCTGGGATCGAGTGAAAGATATAGCGCATCATCTGGTAATGCCAACCGTTACCCTTTCTCTATTTTATCTTGCCTTATACACAAGATTGATGCGTGCCTCGATGTTGGAACAAGCGGGCATGGATTATGTTATTACGGCCCGTGCAAAAGGTTTAACTGAAAGACGTATCGTGTTTGTGCATATTCTGCGCAACGCTTTGCTGCCAGTGGTGACAATGGCGGGTGTACAAGTTGGTGCATTAATTGGGGGGTCGGTCATCGTTGAATCTGTTTTTGCATGGCCAGGCCTTGGCATGCTTGCCTATGAGGCCTTGTTTGCCCGAGATCTCAACTTATTACTTGGAATATTTCTATTATGCGCTTTGCTGGTAGTAGCAATCAATTTAGTGGTTGACGTGATTTACTCTTTTCTCGACCCACGTATCGAGGTAGGTTAAATGGAATTTTGGCGATTATATCGACGCAATCGTTCGGCTGTATTCGGAATGGTTATACTGTTGATAGTTTTTTTTCTCGCAGGCTCTGCGGCATTATTTTTTCCTGACGATCCGTTTTCACTAGCGGGCAAGCCAATGTCAGCGCCTGGTGAAAACGGTTTTTCACTGGGTAGTGATACGCTAGGTCGTGATGTTGCAGCTGGTATTGCCCATGGCGCCAGAACCTCTTTAATGATTGGTGGCTTGGCAACCGCAGTTGCAGTATTACTTGGCGTAATGCTTGGTGGTCTCGCTGGCTATTTTGGTGGCTGGATTGACGATGTATTAATGCGTGTCACTGAAATATTTCAAACCATTCCTTCTTTTATCTTTGCGATATTAATCGTTGCGATTATAAAGCCATCGATTAACAGTATCATTATTGCTATTGCCGTTGTCTCTTGGCCCGCAGTCGCGCGATTGGTGCGTGGTGAGTTCATTTCACTTCGTAATCGCGAATTTGTTCAGGCCTGCCATATCGTTGGTATGGGTAATGTACGCATTATGTTGCGTGAAATACTACCCAATTGCTTGTCCCCCATAATTGTTGCGGGATCGCTTATGGTCGCAACCGCTATACTAATTGAAAGTGGGTTGTCGTTCCTTGGTTTGGGAGATCCCAATATCATTAGTTGGGGTTTCCAAATAGGTGCAGGGCGAACAGTCTTACGCTCCGCCTGGTGGGTTTGCACCTTTCCTGGCATTGCTATTTTACTGACTGTACTGGCTATAAATCTCGTTGGCGAAGGTTTAAACGATGCATTAAACCCACGTTTGCGAGATCACACATGACTGTTAATAAGGCCCCTCTTCTCGACATCAACCATTTGTTTGTTAGGCTGCCTGCAAGTGCAGAACGAGACCATGCAGTCGAAGATGTTAGTTATACCCTCGCCAACAATGAAATTCTCTGTTTAGTAGGCGAATCTGGATCGGGTAAATCGATTACAGCGCGCGCTATTATGGGTTTACTTCCTGCGCCACATGTTCGAGTCGACCAAGGTAATATTCTGTTTAATGGTGAGGACTTAACTCAAGCGAGCGCTGCGAGACTTCGCCAAGTACGCGGTAGTGAAATCTCGATGATTTTCCAAGAGCCAATGACTGCTTTAAATCCAGTTCTGACCATTGGTCAACAAATCGATGAGGTCATTCGTTTTCACGCTAATTTAACGAAACCGGAACGTAAAGTTCGTGCGTTAAAGCAGATAGCGGATGTTCATCTTCCTAATCCTGAGCGTATTATCAAAGCCTATCCACATGAGTTATCGGGTGGGCAACGTCAGCGTGCAATGATTGCAATGGCACTCGCGATGGAACCAAAAATACTCATAGCTGATGAGCCGACGACTGCGCTCGATGTAACTACTCAGGCTCAAATCCTAAAACTAATTAAAGAATTACAAACCAACCACGATACAGGTGTCTTGTTTATTACGCATGACTTTGGTGTGGTTGCTGATATCGCTGACCGGGTTGCAGTCATGCAAAACGGAAAAATTGTTGAGATTGACGTTACCGATAAAATTTTAAACAATCCACAGCACCCCTACACGAAAGCATTGATTAAAGCGGTTCCAAGTTTGGTTCCTCGTCCAGCAAGAGAATTATCCGAACAGAAGGAACTGGTAGTAAAAGATCTTACAAAAACCTATCGTTCCGGTGGTAGTTTCTTCGGTTTTGGCAAGAGCGAGCACATAGTTCATGCGACAGATTCAGTTAATATTAAACTGCACAAAGGTGAAACGCTTGGTGTGGTTGGAGAGTCTGGTTCGGGTAAATCAACCTTGGCACGCTGTATAGTTCGTATCATCGATGCGGAAGAGGGGCAGATACTCTATCAGGATGTTGATTTACGGCCCCTTAATAGAGCGTCCATGCGTCCTTATCGATCTAAAATCCAAATGGTATTTCAGGATCCTTACGCTTCGCTTAATCCACGCAGTAAAGTGGGCAGGATAATCGCTGATGGCCCCATTATTCTTGGTTCAAGCCCAGCAGCAGCTGAAAAACGGGCTCGCGAAATGCTTGAAATTGTTGGTCTTGACGTGCGTGCTTATGATCGATACCCCCATGAGTTTTCTGGCGGTCAGCGTCAACGCATTGGTATCGCACGAGCCCTTGCGCTAGATCCAGAAATACTGGTAGCGGACGAGCCTGTTTCAGCTTTGGATGTCTCTATACAGGCACAAATTTTGGAATTGTTAGCTGAAATTCGTGAGGAGTTACAGCTTTCGATGATTTTCATTACCCATGATCTGCGCGTCGCTGCCCAAGTCTGCGACCGTATTGCGGTTATGAAACTCGGCAAAGTAGTCGAAGAAGGTTTGACTGCAGACCTGTTTGAAAAAGCGCAACATCCTTATACTCGTGAACTACTGTCAGCAGTGCCTGGTAAAGATTGGCTACCCAATAAAGACGCTAATTAAAGTGAGTTTCTAGTAGTTGTTAATCATTCGCTGGGGATAATTTAGGTCGAGTAGCCCAGAAGTTTATTTCACGTTCAAGCGTTCTCGCAATTCGCAGCAGTTTGTGTTCAGTAAACGGGGCACCAATTAATTGCACACTGGTGGGCAGGCCGTTGGCATCAAAACCTATTGGTATGTTAACAGCCGGAAAACCTAAGTAATTTACCGGCCGAGTATT
>JBLILW010000105.1:0-8518 GCA_047638435.1 Urechidicola sp. | reverse complement strand
CAGATAATCGTTAAGAAAGTCGATAAAGTCTGCAAGCCAACGGCCGACAGGAATTTTGTTGTTTTCAATCCAGTCCATAATATTGAACCTGTTCGATTGTGATTCGGAGTTTGGGGGAAAAGAAAGGGCTAACGAATACGCTAGCCCTTATTGTTGACAGTTTTAAAAGGGTTATTTTAAACTTGCTTTAACAGCTGCCAGTCCATTGCCACCACTTAATGTGGTTACACCTGCTAACCACGAGTCAAGCACATTCATGTTGGCTTTTAACCATTTTTTGGCTGCATCGTCGGGCTCTTGATTATCATCTAAAATAGCGCCCATGATTTCATTCTCCATCGGTAATGAAAACTGAAGGTTGGTCAGTAGTTTACCGATATTCGGGCAATCAGAAGAGAAGTTTTTTCGAGTATTAGTGAACACATTCGCGCCACCAAAATTAGGGCCAAAGAAGTCATCACCGCCAGCGAGGTAAGTCAGCTCAAAATTGGCATTCATTGGATGAGGCGCCCAACCAAGAAAAACAACCATTTTGTCACGTTTTTCTGCTCGAGATACCTGCGATAACATACCTTGCTCAGAACTCTCAATAACCTTAAAACCTTTAAGACCAAACGCATTATCATTAATCATCTCTAGAATGATACGGTTGCCATCATTACCTGGCTCGATACCATAAATTTCGTTATCTAGTTGATCTTTAAATTTTGCGATATCTGCAAAAGTCTTTAGGCCAGCATCTGATGCCTTCTTGTTAACGGCAAGCGTATATTTAGCGCCCAATAAATTGGCAGGTTGAATAACCTCGACAGTACCCGCATCGCGATAAGCCGCCAGGTCTCCTTCCATAGTAGGCATCCAGTTACCGAGGAATACGTCAATGTCGCCAGTTTCCATACTTTTATAAGTGACGGGAACAGACAGTACATTCACTTTCGGGCTATAGCCTAAGCCTTTCAGGACAAGGCCAGTAGTAGCCGTTGTCGCCGTAATATCAGTCCAACCCACATCTGATAAATTGACTGCTTTACAGCTAGATGGGTCAGCCGCAATAGCATTACCTGTCACAGTTAAAAGTGTAGCAACCAGTAAATTACGAGTGCTTAATTTAATATCCATAGAAATATACCTTTTTAGTTATGATGAAAATAATTAATGAATAACGATTTTTAAATAAAAAACACATTTTAAGATCAATTCTGACTAACATCAACTTGATCGCGCAGTGCAAGATCGCCTTGCGGATCATAGTCAGTAGCAAACCGATTAACTTTATAATAATGCATGGTACTTCAGGTTTAACGCCTTGGGCAAGCGGGAGGAGGAGCAAATAGTCGACTGGCACGAGACCAGGTGGCTTTTCGGTTATATTTAACTCTTTTTAGAAGATTTTAAAATTATGCTGTAGCTTGATTAAAGCTAGACCTGATCGGGTTCTGACTTCACAAATAACAATTAGTACTGAAAGTAATCGACTTATATTAGATAATAACCTAGAGATAAAGATCAATAATCAAAAGTGATATCCATTACCACTGTGTCGTCTCTTGCTTGATTACTATCACTTTAAGCAATCAATCACGTCCTTATCGTTTTGGTGGAAGTAATTTTTGATTGAGCATTGTGAAATTGTAAAAGGCCAAGCACTGACCGCATCAGTATCTGTAGCGCAACATGGTGCGGATAAATAGGCTCAAAGTTTGATAGGTCGCGCTGCTATTGTCTGTGCAATTCAAAAGAAAGTGGCAGAAATCGAGTTGAAATAGCCTATAGAACACTATTTGAATCGCCAAAATAGTCTCGATTTAAAGTTCGGTCTTCTTCATTATTACACCGATTCTTTCTTGAATGCTCAGATAGTTATGAATTTCAGGTGGGTAACGACCCGGCCTAAGTTCTTCTAATATTTGAATGTCGAGATGCTCCGTGAGATCGACAATCATCGCCTCTTCTTTTGGCGTCTCTGGATCATAAACCAGTATCACCGGATGAAGGGAATCCTTAGGGTTTGAACAAATGACAAGCCCAATACTATCGTCGTTGAGTTTAATGACCGTGCCAGGCGGATAAACACCCAAAAGGCCAATTAGACGTTTAATTAAGTCGCTATCGAGTTTGTCTTGATAATGCAGGTATAAAATTGCTAGTGCACTTTTAGGTGTTGTCGCAGCTTTGACGTCAGCTGGATTACATAAGTTGTCGTATAAATTTGCAATCGTCACAATGCGCACTAACGTCGACAGCGCTTCCCCCGTCAATCCTTTGGGGTAGCCGCTACCATCCAGAAATTCATGATGTTTATCGATCACATCGAGTATGCGCTTATCCATATCTCGCACGCGCATGATTAACTGTCGACCAGAAACAGTGTGCCGTTGCATAATTTGTTGTTCAGTTTTTGTCAGCTTGGTGGTTTTAATTTTAATGCTAGCGGGCACTTCAACTTTACCAATGTCGTGCAATAATGCACCCGTTCCAAGTCGCTTTAATTGCTCGCCAGATAGTCCAATCGCCGACCCCAGCATGAGGCTAAGCATTGTTACGTTGGTGATGTGATTATAATCATCATGTAATCCACTGCATAAGTTGACCAAATTGGTCGCCAGGTCATCACCACTATCAAATACCGATGTCATTTCATCGACTAAATCATCAATATTATGAATCTCATTCGCTGGCTGAATTTTCATCCCATGCGTTATTTTTCGGATTTTATTTGATTGCTCATGATACTGCCGAGTGATTTTTTTGCATTTTTCACGCAAGGCTGCCGTTTGCTTTTGTTGCAACTGTTCTTCTTGCCAAAGCGCTGCGAGTCTTTGGTCTTCTTCCGGGGTATTGTCAGACGCCAGATTTTGATCACTACTGTTAGTAGCTGCCTGGAGCAATGCAATCGAAGTATCGCTTTTATCTGGAAATAGAGTGACCTGTTTTAGCCCAAGGCCTCGAATGACCTTCAAGTCTTTTTGATTGGTTATTTTGAACCGAGAAAATGCAAAAGGATGCTTATACCAGCTCAGTCCCAAATCGATATACATACCAATCATTAAATCGTCTATTTCGACGAGTATTTGTTGTTCGGTGTTTTTATTATTAGACGGCATGTTTAGAAACGACGTTTATTACATTACTTTATGAGACCTTTGTGCTAAAGAACGAGATTCAAGTCTCAATAATTGAAATAAGAGCCTAATTCAAAACAGCAAATATAGCGAAGAAAAAACGGGCTAGAAGAACATCCAACAGGTATGTTTGGCAGACTCGATGCTCAATGAGCACGACGCTCAGAAAGAACCCGCTGATGTTGATGCGTTCATCTGCTGGATATCAATTGAATCTCTGCTCTCTAATATCCACTCTAGCACTAAGGACTAGTAGACCTAGTCACCATTAATGTTGTTTCAAGGCTTTGTTACTGCAAAGGGGGTCCACTTTGAGTGATCCTAAGCTTGAGAATAAACTAGCCGGGAGGTTATTATCTTAGTGCTTTGTTGAGTTATATAAGGCCGCATTGATTATCCCAGTTGGGGTATATCGGCGTAAAACTCCTCGAAATGGCTATTTAACGACTTTGAACATTACGTAAATCAACACGAGTACTGCGATTAAGGTGAGTATTTCAAGCAAAGGAAAAAGTTCAGTTTGGATAAAAAATGGTGTCCCCGGCCCGGTTCGAACGGGCAACCTATGCCTTAGGAGGGCATCGCGCTATCCAGTTGCGCCACGGGGACTTTTTATAAAATCAATAGCTTAACTGATGAAAGGGTAGGGCGTACGGGAAAATATACGGAATAACCAACAAAACCAATCAGTTCTTTGTGCGTGTCGCCATTGTTCGGCGCGGACTATATCACGCAAATATGAACAAAAAAATAACTTCTATATTAATACCTTTTTTCTGCCTGTTTAAGTGCTGTGAGCAACGTCACTCCCTCGACAAACACTAGCGCGTTAACTCAAACCTTGACAGAAGCTAGGCTTGCTCGTAGATAAATAATATTAAAGCAAAAATCTTTATTTAGGAGGCTATTAAAAATAAGTGATTAGCAAGATTATTCAGTAGTGTCGATATTGAAAAACCACTTAATGGATTATTGGTATCAATTGAAGGGGCTAAACCAACATTACAATACATCGTGACCAATTACCGGGGCTATTATTTTGCAGTCGGTAAGTCGGCCCAGCTAGTGGTGAATTTCTTCGACAACATATCTTGACGCATCTCCCAGTGTTGGTTTTTAGCGACCAATCTTGCAGGCATTATTTTATTACGTCCAAATCGGCGGTTGATCATGTCTTTCACATCATCCAATTGGTCATTAGATGGAGTTTCAATCAAGTCATACTGGTGGCATTGAGCTGGGGCAATGTCCATGAGCATGATGCCTGCTCTTTGATATTGATATCCAGGTCTAAAAAGTTGGTTTAAAAGCCGACTGGCGTATCTAGCAATCACTGTTGTATTTGACGTATGCGTCGGTAGTGTCACGGTAGCTGACCGATGGTACTGCTTAGCATTTTTTGAGTATGGGTTGGTATTGATAACAACCTGCAAACAACGCGCCTCACTTTTTTGACGCCGTAATTTTTCTGTGGCGAGACCAACAAACTTCAATAATGCTTGATGCAGATGATTCTTGTCAGTAATCATTTGGCCGAATGATCGACTACATACTATTTGCTGTTTTGCTTCGATATGGTCATCTATAGCGAATACCGATTCTCCTCTTAGTTCTTTTTGGAGCCTTGATAGAACCACAGAAAATTTATCTTTGACCAATTGATCGGGTGAATTTACAAGCTGCATAGCCGTATAGATACCCAGCGACTTTAAACTAATTGAAAGCTTCCTACCGACGCCCCATAAATCATCAATCCGTGTAGCGGCAAGAATATCATGCTCATCATTGGCGGATATCAGATAAACACCTGAGCATGACTTAGCTACTTTGTTAGCAAGCTTACTCAATACTTTGGTACGTGCGATACCAATGGATACGGGCAGTCCTGTCCATTGGTATATCGTTTTCCTAAGATCTTTAGTCCAAGCTTCAATATTTGAAATTCCAGCGACATCAGCAAAGCACTCATCAATACTATAGATTTCGATTTTGGGCGTTAGCTCTGCAATTATTGTCATAATTCGATGGCTCATATCACCATATAATGTGAAGTTCGCAGACCGAACTTGAACATCATGGCTCTGGATGACATCGGTCAGTTGATAAAGTGGTTGCCCCATTTTAATGCCAAGGGCTTTCGCTTCATTACTGCGAGCAATAGCGCAACCATCGTTATTACTGAGCACAATCACCGGTTTATTGTTTAACTCTGGCTGGAAAATTCGCTCACATGACACGTAGCAATTATTAATATCAATCAGTGCTATCATGCTAAATTCTCCGTACAACGCCCGTCACTACGCCCATAGTCACTAGTTGATCGTCAGCTATCGTAATAGGCTTAAAGGCATCATTTTCAGGGCAAAGGCTCACATTGCCATTGTCATATCGTAGTCGTTTAACAGTGAAGTCATTGTCAACCTGGGCCACCACAATAGCACCATGATGAGCTGTCTTTGACCTATCCACAATTAGAATGTCACCGGAATTAATACCAGCATTTATCATCGAGTCACCCGATACTCGTACAAAGTAAGTGGCTGAAGGGCGGTCAATCAGATATTCATTCAAATCTAACGTAGCATCGACATGATCTTCGGCCGGAGAGGGGAATCCAGCTTGCACTGAATTCAAATAAAAGGGCAAAGATACCTTTTTCGGATTGTCTGGGTAATGCCATAGTTCTGATATATTAGTCATACGACAAGTATAGAGAACAAAGTGAGAAAATTGAAAGTTAAATATGTGTTTGTTACGTTTTATCTGTTCAACTGACTTGCGTTGCAATTTAGGTCACTTGATCAAGGATGATGTGATCCATCTAACGGTTTTCTATATCGACCGACTGAGTCAGGTTACTAATCACTTAATAATATAGATATGGCATTGCTGTTTGGATTATGGTGGCGTAGCCTTTGACCCGCCCCTACCGCCTCCGAATATATGTATAAATCTCATCATTCTCAGCCCAAGCTTTAAAAACAAATTAATCCATCTGCAACACAGCATGCACATAGCCAAACAGTGATGGGATGCTGCTCTAACGTTGGATATAGGTAAGCTTTCGTTCGGACATTGACCAGGTACCGGCCCAGATTGGGTGGAATAAAAGTATGAACCTACTATCTGTTAGGAGTTATTCGACGCTTTATTTTTCAGTCCCAGCAGTTACATATCGAGTATTTCAGTGAATAGGATGAACTACCCCTTTGGTCAAATATGGAATGTTCCCGATAGCGCCTGAAACAGGTTCTTCGCGGCACACAGTGGAGTATCATTTTTATACAAAAAGATAATCAAATAAGAATTAAGTTAACTGCCACCTTAGTTTTCATCGATTATTTGGAGTAGTGGTTATTAAAATATTTGGGCGTGAGATATTCACTGGTGTCTTCTGATAGCATACTGGCAGTTTCATGTAGTAAAAAAATCAGGCAACAACTAGAGACTACTCCGTTACTAATCGACGCACTGGTGCTTCTTTGATCGGCCAGTGAACAATGGCGGCAAAAATCCCAAGTGCAACGCCTAACCACCAGACGGTATCGTAGGTCCCGGTTATATCGTAAAGAACGCCTCCTAACCAGACCCCAAGAAATGATCCTAGTTGATGCGAAAAGAATATGATTCCACCCAGAGTGCCCAAATAGCGAGTGCCGAACATAACAGCTACCAACGCATTAGTGGGTGGGACCGTTGAGAGCCACAATATACCCATAATAATCGAGAATATGACCACGCTGACCACGGTCTGAGGCAGTAATAAAAATAACGCCACCAGTATTGATCGAGCCAGATAAATCCAAGACAATAAAACCGGCTTTGAATATTTTTGCCCGAGCACACCAGAAGCAAGCGATCCGATAATATTAAAAAAGCCGATCAGACTGATAGCGATAACAGCCCATTTTGCTTCAATACCAATATCGCTAATATAGGCTGGAAAATGGGCCGTAATAAAGGCCACCTGAAACCCACATACAAAAAATCCGGCCGCCAGTAAAACATAACCTCGAGTAGCAAATGCTTCTGAAATAACTTCAGAAAATGTTTGTTCGATTTCCTGATTCGATATTTTTGACGTTGATGCGTTTCCACGTAATGGTATGGCAAGTAATGGTATTAGCCCCATAAACATTGCAACGTAAATCAGACTGTCCCCCCAGCCATAAGCATCGATCAATCCCTGTGAAATCGGCGCGAACAGAAACATTCCAGCAGAACCAGCCGCGGTGCCCAGACCAAACGCCAGAGACCGTTTATCGGCACTGACCATACGGGCAAGTGATGCCAGGATAACGCCAAAGGAACAGGCTGCTACACCCAGACCAACCAGAAGACCACCTCCAAAATGCAACCAGAGTGGAGATGGCGCAATTGACATGCACACCAAACCGGAGGCATAGAGGACAGATCCGACTGCTAAAACTCGCCAGGTGCCAAAACGATCGGAAATAGCGCCAAAAAAAGGCTGACCCAATCCCCAACACAAATTTTGCAGCGCCATGGCCATCGCAAAAGTCGTTCGATCCCAACCCGTGTCCTGAAGCATCGGTAGTTGATAAAAACCCATTGCCGATCTTGGTCCAAAAGCCAACAACGAAATAATACAGGCGCAAGTTATCGCGAGGAAAGGAATTGATACGGGAGAAGAAGTTTTGGTATGTGGCATAAGTACAGAAAGCATAAAGCCCTAACCATAGATGTCAATATTCAAAATCATCCCTCTATTCCATAAGTATTCTTGTTATCAGCAGGATTCCCAGCAACCATCATTAGCCAATAGCTGGCGGGTATAGTCAAATTAGTGGATACTCCCGGTTCGAAAGAAATAGGTAAATTACGGCACCTCCTAGCCATCCACGTATACTGGTTTTTACAACCTCAGTTAACAGCCCATTCTTGTTGAGAGATTTTGATATTTAGCTCTCTGGCAGAACTCATTTCGACTCCTTTCCCCACCATAAAATTCTTTTTGATAGCTGATGGATCTAATTATGCCAGTGCAGGCTCTAGGAGGAAATAGTTTGCTTACCCTCGACCAATTTCAAGAAAAGGCATGATAGAGAAATATAGTATAAAAATAATAATGGCTAGAGGAATAAAAAACTGAATAGGCTTGTTAAAAAGTCGTTGAACAAATGTTTCATACTCTCCTTGATCGATTTTTTGCTGTTTTTCTAGCCTTATATGCTGGTTTCTTTTAACTTGGTATTCATCAATTAGTTGTTTTGCCTGTGTGTATTGGGCTTCGTCATTTAACCAAAGTGCATGCATGGATATATCCCAGTTGCCGGCAGGTGACTCGTAAAAAGTAATTTTGTTTTCGGTTAGTAAATTTTTTATATCATCGGTTTCGTCGTAAGACACCGATTTAAGTTTAAAGATAAGTTTAG
>JBLILW010000104.1:0-8519 GCA_047638435.1 Urechidicola sp. | reverse complement strand
CTGTCTAGAGAGATAATTCACGTTTCAACGGGAATTTCTCTCAAGACTCATTATATTTTTGTGAAAATAGGAGCGGACGTTATGTAGTTTTCCAAAAAAAATCTCCTTTATCCCGCTATTTTCGGCTGTGCTTAGTGCACAATTGGCAGTGTCAACATCACAAAAAAATTCAGATAACCTGACAGTCTATTTCGCTGCTGCCGTAACAATGGGCGCTAATTCAATCGTCTATGGCAACCTTCAGGCAGTCGCTGCAGTAACACTTTCCCATTGTCCTGACTGCCGTGACAGGATTTGCTGCGGTTTTAGATTCAACAGGTACCTTTGCAACTTCAAGCGTATTGGAGGGGGAGGTCAAATTTTTGCAGCCGACATGACGGGTACTACGCCACAAAAAATAACTATGGCTATTAGTGATATTGAAACGGTCTATACCGATGCAGCTGGCAGAGCGCTTGATTTTACCGAACTTGGTAACGGAGGCATTAGCAGTATGATATTGGCACCTGGTATCTATAATGTGGGGTGCTGATGTTTTGATCAATACTGATTTAACTCTTAGTGGTACAGGAAGTGATGTCTGGATTTTTCAAATATCACTTGATCTTATTCTGGCGAGCGGTAAGTCAGTGATATTAGCTGGCGGCGCTCAGGCGAAAAATGTCTTCTGGCTGGTGGCGCAGGTGTGAAGTTTGGCACGACAGCTGACTTTAAAGGTTTTGTCCTTGCCAAAGCAGCTATTCAAGTCTTTGCTAACGCAACGGTTGAGGGCAGACTGTTAAGTCAGACTGCTGTAACTTTGATTGCCAGCCAAGTTAAGCCGCCTGAGTAATAAGATGTGTAAGTCCTAGCATCAATTTTCAAGAAAAGGGCCCCATTGGGTCCTTATTCTTTCATGAAGGCCTGCCGATACAGCCTATTGGCTTATGCAAAACAGCCGCTCACAGCACAAGTAAGTCCATTAATAATGCGACACTAATGACGCTTATGCCCACACCCAGGGTAAATAATAGATGTTGTCTTTTTCAAGCTTTATTCCATCCTATATTGATGTAAATGATTTTTACCTGATTCGTAAGGCAACTCTATTATAGTTAGTCGCTAGATGATGGCAGTTCCAATCCTATAAGTGAAAGAAAATACGATATTGAATTAGGCTGGGGTAAACGAGGCAGGCCACTCCAAGGTGGATAGATTGGTTGCAATTTAATACCGCGTCCTTCTCGATGTCTTAAAAGACTAATTAAGTTGAGCCAAAATTTGGACGTAACTTTAGATAGATCTAATATGAGGCGTTACTAACTTATTGACATAATCCACATTTGACACCATAATCTATATTGACCTATACCTCGTAGTATTTTCTATTACTGAAGATTGAGTCTCGCAGTTTCGTGCAAAAGCCTCTGTAATTCTCTTCACGAAAAGACTACAAGCATTTAATCGATGATGCGGAAAAACATCATTTTCGACAAAAGTACTATAGCCAGCTGGCTTTAATTTACTCACAGGTAAAACTGCACTTTGTTTAATGCGGACTGATGTTAGTTTGTACAATAACAATATCGGAGTTGTCTATTATTATCGATATTAAAAGCTATGCTGAGTAATAAAATGAAGACTAAAAAATATTCTTACCGAATTTTAGGGCCAACTGCAGTTTTACTCACCACGCTTCTGACGGGTTGTGGCGTGGAGGATACTGGCTCAATGATAACCTCTACTGATCCTGCCAATGGCGCGACATCTGTAGCTATCAATAGTAAAGTAATCGCTTATTTTAGTGAATCGATTGACCAAGCAACGATTGACGCGATTGACAGCGTAAAATTTACTGTCATCTCTGATGGTGAGGCTCCCATCAACGGTAATATCGAAGATGATAGCGTCAGCAAGAGTGTCAGTTTTAAATCGAATGCAAATTTTTCAATTAATACTGAGTATACCGCCTCCATAACGGCTGAAGTAAATGGAGTAAGCAGCGACTACGTCTGGAAATTTACAAGCGGAGATCAACTGGACGAGGTTCCTCCAGAGGCAACTTCTACTTATCCGTCCGATGGTGATGAGCTTATTCCAATCAACCGAAACATCAGCGTTCTCTTTAATGAAAAGCTAGACCCTTCCACGATAAAGTCTGACAGCTTCAAAGTGACTGCTGGTGATAGTAACGCACCTGTTACTGGTGTGGTGAGTTACGAGAACAGCCTGGCATTCTTTAAGCCATCGGGTGGTCTTGTTCCCGATACAAAATATACTGCAACACTAACAACGGCGGTTGCGGATTTAGCAGGCAATACTCTCGCACCCACCGAGGACCCAAGCGACAGTGCGCTCGCCGGTTACGTATGGTCCTTTACTACGGGCCTATTAGCCGCTCAGAGTCATGATCCGGTCAATCTTAGGGCGGCAGAAGATTTTGTAATCCTGACTAAGACAGGAATATCTACCACTGGTGCCACTGATATTACTGGTGATCTTGGTGTTTCCCCCATTGCACTGACTGCTGTTACCGGATTTGGTGTCACTAGAGCTGGCGACCATGCAACATCAGCCTTAGTGAAGGGGAAAATATACGCAGCTGATTTGGATGTACCTACGCCAGCTAAAATGACTGTGGCTATTGCCAATATGGAAACCGCCTATACCGAATCGGCTGGCAGAGCGCCTGATCATACTGAATTGTACGCAGGTGAAATCGGTGGCAAAACGTTAGCGCCTGGTACTTATAAATGGCCGACTAATGTTTGGATCTATGATGACGTAACTCTTATGGGTACAGGTACGGGTGGCGAAAATGATGTCTGGATTTTTCAGGTATCAGGCGATGTCATTCTGGCGAGTGGTAAGTCAGTAATACTGGCTGGTGGCGTCCAGGCGAAAAATGTCTTCTGGCAGGTTGCCGGTGGTGCGGGCGTGTCACTTGGCACAGGCTCTAACTTCGTAGGTGTCGTCCTTTCCCATAAAAAAATTGTAGTTAGGACTGGCGTAAAGGTTACTGGCAGACTGTTAAGTCAGACTGCGGTAACCCTAGATGCCAACCAAGTTACACAGCCTTAGCCCATCTATAAGCCGTGTAAGCTATAGCATCAAAGTTTAAAAAAGGACCCTGTTGGGTCCTTTTTTTTGTCATGAAAATCTGCCGATACAATTTATTGTGCTGTTATTTTGGTGATTGAAGATGCTAAGAAAACTGCGAAAAGGTGAGTTACTGGTGGATGGTCTGAGTGCTCATTTAGCCAGACATGACGTTAAGGCTATGATTAAACAGCAGCCAAAGAATAGCCTCGATGTATCCACTATAATTCAAAATGGGGTTTCTGAAAACGATATTGATGTTCTGGTTATGGGTGGCTATGGTGCACCAAATTTACAGCAGAAAATATTTGGCGGAGTTAACCGTAAGTTGCTATCAATTATGCTTGTGCCGGTGATAATGTCGCATTAGCTGTTTGAAGCCAGGGTAGTTGGAGAGGGCAGCTTTACGTTTAACCTGTCAGCCCAAATTGCAAGATCCTGCATGATGGTTGGGTATAGTTCAACGCCATTTTTTAGTTGCTGCTGCCTACTGTGCCAGGCACGTTGGCCTGGTACTCGAACAGAGGGCTCTCCTTCGTTACTGTGGCTATTTTCACAAAGGGATTTAATGGCGTTGGTTTGTTGTTTGAACGCCTCCAATGAACCAAACGCCTGTGGGTCAATTATCTGGATGAATACCGAGTTGGCTTCACCGTCATCGCTACTGTCATTCGCGCGGCCATAACCCCCTAAAGCCATGCTTAATAACTCGGTTAGCATCGATAGGGCGTAACCTTTGTAACCATGCGAAATACCACCAATCGGTAGAATGCTACCGGGCGGATCGGCGAAAAATGTGGCAGGGTCATCAGTGATCTCACCCTGATTATCTTTCAGATATTTACCTGTCATTTTTTCTCCAGCAAGGTGGGCACGGCTCACATAGCCGCCAGCGGTAATGCACATGCTGATGTCGAACAAAATGGGGTAGCCATCTGCAGGCGCAACAAAGGCAATTGGGTTAGCCGAGAAAATAGGATCAATTCCCCCATGCGCGCAAACAGAATGCTCGTTAGGAGTCGAGCAAGTAATCAACGCGACATAGCCCGCCTCGACAATTTTTGGACAATAAGCACCCAGACAAGCAATGTGCTGACTTTTGCGTATGGTCGCGGTGACGATACCGCGTGTCGCGACCCGCTCGATACATTGGTCAATGGCTTGCGACATTACCCAGGGACCAGGTAGAAAATTGGCATCCCAGTTGAACAGGTTACCGCGATCAATAATGACATCGGGCTCGCCGCTAATACGTGATTCACCTTTCAGCAGCCAATCCAGATTACTTGCAATACGGTTCATGCCGTGAGTGGTGAAACCGAGCAAATCGGCTTCGACAAAAACAGATGCCATCACGCTGGCCCGATCATGAGGCAAACCGGCGGAGACAAATAATTCTGTAGCAAATTGTATTAGTGAGTAATGGGCATAACGAACTGGCATGTCTGGGCGACCATTGTGAAATTATAATTGGATCATATCAGGACTACTGATTCAGTCGTGGAATTTCTGTTACGGTTGGGGTGAGTTAAGGCTGTTAACGCCCCAGTCATAATGATCGTCGTTATCAATCGATTCAATGTTGCCTAGCTGGTCGGCAAGCGTTGGTTTTGCATATTGGAGAAGGTGGTCGATGACGCTGGCATCAGAACCCCCAAAATCAGCCTTGTACCAATTATAAATACTAGATACGCGAAGCTTGCCGTTTTTTACCAGAACCGCACGGGGATGGTTAATAAACTCGACCGAGGCTACCTCTAGCATTAATTCAGTATTATCTGCCGTAAATGCTTTAAATTGTAGGTTTGGACAGCCAATAGATGCGCAGTTGACCGCGTAGTGAATTCGAGCGTCTTGCCAGATAGGGCGTAATACTCGATGTTCAATATCATTCAATGTCATGTTTTCGCCTTCAACTTCAACCAGTTTTTTATTCCACGGGCCGGGGCTAAAAAAACCAGATCTAATCTCTCGAATGCTAGCAACTGGATAATTATCTAGTATTACGTTGACGGTAACGGCATTGTATAAATTGATCCAAAAAGGCAGTTGCTCGTCGCGTTTGAACTGGCTAATTGGCGTTTTTGATAGGGCCAAAATATAGTCTTGTAACATACGTCTATCGGCAACTTTAAATTCCGAATAGGCAAATCGGTTAATGCCATCTATAGCTGGAGTGACAAAGCGGCGGGTCAAACCATCCCATTGGCTATGATCGATTGTCTGGATGGAGTTAGCATCATGGGAAGCCCATTTCCCCCATAATTCTGAGTCAGGCGCGGCCAATACCTGGTTCGATAACGATAAAGAAATTAAAAAGAGTAACAGCGTAAAGTATTTGTTCAAGCGCAGCATATTTATGACCGAAACAATGATTAAAAGTAGAACACAACGAATGAAGAGTCAATTACAGACCCGTCATAAAAAAGATAGTTGCGGACGGTATCTCAAAATTTTGGTGGGAATTAAACCAATTAAAGCGTTAAGTGGTTGATTAGAGCATAGATTTATGGTGCAAGCACATTTATAAACCTGTATAATACGTCCCCGTTCTGGCCTTTGCTCACCAAGCTTCCGTGTTCCAGGCATTCTATATTTTCTCAGGCTCTACTCATGACCACCGATTCGGTAAATGCGTTCGATCAACTGGCGCTATCTCAACCTATTTTTAAAATCCTCGACGAGGTTGGGTACGAAACCCCATCCCCGATTCAAGCGCAAACCATTCCATTGCTACTCGAAGGCAGAGATGTGGTAGGTCAAGCGCAAACCGGCACCGGCAAGACGGCTGCTTTTGCACTACCTATTTTGACTAATCTTGATCTTGCCCAAAAAGACCCACAGGTTCTTGTATTGGCGCCCACTCGCGAGCTTGCACTGCAAGTCGCTGAGGCGTTCCAGAAATACGCCAAACATATGAAAGGCTTTCATGTATTGCCTGTTTATGGCGGACAGGAATTTCGCACTCAAATACGCGCGCTAGAGCGTGGTGTACATGTAGTCGTGGGTACTCCGGGACGAGTCATGGACCACATGCGTCGAGGCAATCTCAAATTAAATAACCTTAAGGTATTGGTACTAGACGAAGCAGACGAAATGCTACGAATGGGATTTATCGATGATGTTGAATGGGTGCTGGAGCAAACGCCAAGTACGCGTCAAATCGCTTTATTCTCGGCCACCATGCCAACCCAGATACGACGAATAGCGGCTAGCCATCTAACCAATCCAGTCGAAGTAACGATCAAATTAAAGACTGCCACGGCAGATACTATTCGCCAACGCTTCTGGCCTGTTAGCGGTATTCACAAGTTAGATGCTCTGACTCGAATACTCGAAGCAGAGAAATTTGACGCAATCATTATTTTCGTCCGCACAAAAACTGCAACCGTCGAATTGTCCGAAAAACTAGAAGCACGAGGTTATGCCTCGACGCCACTCAATGGTGACATTCCGCAAAATCAGCGCGAGCGAGCCATCGATAACTTAAAGAAGGGCAAGCTCGATATTCTGGTTGCCACTGATGTTGCTGCCCGTGGTCTTGATGTGGAAAGAATCAGTCACGTCATTAACTATGATATCCCCTACGATGCTGAAGCCTATATCCACCGAATTGGACGCACCGGTCGTGCTGGTCGTCAGGGTGATGCGATTTTATTTGTAGCGCCACGTGAAAGACGTTTGCTAGGCGCTATCGAAAAAGCCACGCGAAAAGACATCGAAATGATGGAATTGCCATCGACCGAGCTCATTAACGATAAGCGGGTCGAAAGATTCAAACAGCGAATTACTGATGCCATCGCTAGCGATAAATCAAAAATGTTTTATCAAATGGTCGAGCAATATCAAATTGAAACCGATTCGACGCCATTAGAGATTGCAGGCGCATTAGCGCAAATGTTGCAAGGCGATACACCCTTTCTATTGCAAAACAAACCGAATCGACAAGCTGATAACGACTGGAAAAAAGGCGAAGACCGCGGTAGTCGAGGCAGAGATAGAGATGACCGTCCACCTCGCAAAGAACGTTCACCACGACGCGATGCGAGTGCAGGGCCAGAAGAAGGCATGAAAACCTACCGTCTTGAAGTCGGGCACGAGCATAAAATTATGCCCGGTAACATTGTTGGTGCAATTGCCAACGAAGCGAACATCGACAGCAAGAATATTGGCCGAATCAAGATATTCGAAGGACACAGCCTGGTTGATATGCCCGATGGCATGCCGGATGAGTTATTTGAAAGCTTAAAGCGTGTTCGTATCGGCACCTATCCACTCGATATTTCTGTCGCCAGCAAGGAAGATATCGCACAGATAGCCGATGCTGGTGCAGGCAGAGATAGAGACCGCGGTCAAAGTCGAGATAGAAATCAGAGTAGAGATCGAGACCAGAGCCGAGATCAAGACGGCAATAGCAAGCCAGAGTCGACCGGTAAAAAGCGCGATAAGAGACCGCCAAAGGTTGAAGACAAACCAAGGGAAAAGATCCGCCACCGCGATGCCAAGGATAAAGGAAAGCCAAAAAGGAAGATCACGAAGGACACTGGTGCTAGTGTTTCGGCTGGTCAAGAGCCTTTGAAAAAACTAGGTCTCAATAAGTCTAGCGACTAATAGGCGGTTTTAAAGGGAAACTGCAGTAGCTCAAGTCTGAGCTACTGCAGTTAGCTACGGCACTAGAACAAATTTTGCTGCTGTCCGGTAACCGCTTCCATGGAACTATTGACGGCGGTTAATATAGTATCGGCTATGGGCGTTAACTGTCTTTCGATATAGTGTTCATAATCGAGTTTCGATTTTTGGCATTCCAAGGTTTCAGCGCCGCTAACTGTAATGACGTATTCAATCCAGCTTCTATTGCTATAGCGCGAAGGTTGTTTCATTTTGTTAAACAATGACTCTGCCTTGATCGCCGCTTGCGCATGCGGTGGGATATTTTTAATATAATCTGCCAAAGGTTTTCGTAAGCGCTTGCGATATTTCAGCTGATCGTCGTATCCACCCTTTAGCAGCAATTCAATCGTTAGCAAAATATAGTCTTCGTATGCCTCGCCATCAAATATCAGCTGGTACAACTTTTGTTGAAAGGCTTTTGCCAACTCAGTCCAGTCGGTGCGCACCGTCTCGAGGCCTTTATAATGTATGACCCTATTACCATTCTCATCCTCCACTAATCCCGCGTAACGTTTTTTACTACCCTGTTCTGAGCCTCTGATAGTCGGCATGAAAAACTGATTGAAATGCGTTTCGAACTCCATTTCTAGATAGCAAGGTAAGTCATGTTCCTTCTTTAAAATCTGCTTCCAATATTGGTTGACCAGCATTACTAATCGGTTACCAATTTCCGTGGCTTGTTGATTATCGCAAGCTTTCTGTAACGACACGAAGACAGAGTCAGTATCACCATAAATCACGTCATATCCTTCGGCCTCGATGAGTTTGAC
>JBLILW010000103.1:0-8609 GCA_047638435.1 Urechidicola sp. | reverse complement strand
ATCCGTGTGGTTATAACTTATAAGGGACACTTAAAAACAACGATGGAGTTATCTTTATTCAAACTCGAGGCGCTTTGCTGAGATTAAATAATCGCGTGCCTAACCTTGGCCGATACCCATTCACTGACAATCACTGTTGACAGAATCACCAGTAATATTACCGACACCTGAGTCCAGCTGACGGTACTAATCGATGCGTTTAGCTCTAACCCAATGCCACCGGCACCAACTAATCCCAGCACGGTCGATTCACGAATATTGATATCCCAGCGAAAAACACTAATACCGGCAAAGGCGGGTAATATCTGTGGAACGATACCAAAATTTAATATCTGTGGCCCACTGGCACCAGTCGCGGTGATTGCCTCTACCTGGGTTTCGTTAATTTCTTCAATGGCTTCATAGAGCAGTTTGGCGCAGAAACCGATCGAACGTATACCGATCGCGATCACACCCGCGAGTACCCCCGGGCCAATGATAGTCACCAACATCAAAGCCCATAGTAATGAGTTGATAGAACGCGAGGATACAATAATAAATAGCGCTACTGGTCGTACAAAGCGAACACTAGGTGTGGTATTACGCGCGGCAAGAAATGCCACCGGAAAAGCCATAACAATGGCAATCAAAGTGCCAAGTGTTGCAATATTAATCGTATCCCAAATCGGTTTCCAGAGACTATCAAGGTAAACCCATTTTGGCGGTACCATACGCTCAGCCATGTCCGCCGCCTGAGTAGGTGAATCGAGTACGAACATCCAGATTGTATTTTCTGATACGAGTTGCCAGCAATAGACGAAAATTGCAACTGCTATCAACCATAAGAACCAGTGCAACAGCTGTTCTTTGCTCGTGCGTCGTTGCCAGACTTTAGTGCCATTATCAATTTTCTGCGGCATTTTATTGCACCCACTTTCTGACAAAACCAGAACTATATTCGACGAACATCACGATCGTAATAATGACCAGTAGAATTGCTGCCGACGTGTCGAATTCGTAACGATCAAAAGAAGTTAACAGGGTTGCTCCAATGCCACCACCACCGACAATACCGACCACAGCCGATTCACGAAAATTAATATCGAAACGGTACATACCGAGTCCAATCATGCGCGGCATGACTTGAGGTTGCACGGCATAGTTTAACCATTGAAACCAGCCTGCTCCAGTAGACTTAATCGCTTCGGCCTGGACCGGATCCATGTCTTCGATATCCTCAGCGAGCAATTTCCCATAGAAGCCAATAGTTGCGATTGAGAGCGCGACAATGCCAGCAAAAGGCCCGAAACCAAACAGTTTGACTGCAAATAATGCGAGGATGATTTCTGGAAATGTGCGCGATACTGCCAACACACCGCGACAAAACAGATAAACCGGGCGCGACGATAAATTACGTGCAGCACCCAGCCCAACCGGAATCGAAATGGCTATTCCAACGACGGTAGAGACTACCGTCATCCAAAGACTCTCAATGATTCCAACATAGATATCTTCCCAGCGAGAGGTGAAATCCGGCGGGAAAAAAGATCCTAGAAAACGCTCTGCGCGCGGCAGGCCGGCAGCGACTCGAGCCCAGTTGACGTCCATTGTATAAAAAGCAATTACCAGGTAAATCGCACAGCCACCGATTAAGGCCCATCGTAATTTTGGGTTGCTAATCATCGGTTTGCGCTTCCACTCACGCACACCTGAATTTTTGTTACTCACTGCACTGTCTCGGTTGACTCGACAGTAGCAGCGTCGGAAACTTCTTCTTCCACTTTATCGATCGTGGCTTCCCAATCTTCTTCACCATAAATTAAAGTGAGTTGATCAGGGGTTAACCCATCCGGTTCTCCGTCATAGACAATTTCACCAAGCTGCAAACCAACGATTCGTTTCGCAAACATCTGTGCCAGTAATACATCGTGGATGTTGATGATTGCGGCGAGGCCACGCTCTGCACATAACTCACAGATTAGTCTCATTATTTGCCGGGATGTTTTAGGGTCCAGACTAGCGGTCGGTTCGTCGACCAACAATAGCGCCGGGTCCTGAATTAAGGCACGGCAAATACCCACACGCTGACGCTGTCCGCCAGAAAGTTCGTCGGCGCGTTTGTCGGCCATATGATCGAGGCCAACCCGCTCGAGTAAACGATAGGCTTCGGTGACGTCAGATTGTGGAAAACGGCGGCTAAAGCTGCGCCAAAAACTGACATAACCAAGTCGACCAGATAATACGTTTTCCATTACAGTCAGACGTTCTACCAGTGCATATTCCTGAAAAATCATGCCCATACGGCGTCGTGCTTTACGCAGTTGCCCACTGCCGAGAGTGGTCAGTTCCATATCGTCTAGCAATATATTGCCTTCGGTCGGTTCGACCAGACGATTAACGCAACGAATTAAGGTACTCTTGCCAGCACCCGAAGGCCCGATTAAAGCGAGTACTTGTCCTTTAGGAACTTCCAGATTGACCGACTTTAGTGCGGTATCACCTGTTTTATAACGCTTGGTTAGGTTTTCGATGCGCAGCATCGCCAAACTCCTTATTCAGTATTGAAAAAATAAAGGAGGTCGATGACGACCTCCTTTGGGTAAAAGATATCAAAAATAATAAGGATTATTTGCAGGCGTAGCTAACACCATTGGCGGCATCGATTTTACGAATGACGTCCCAATCGTTCTTGTGCCGAATCGAAATAAACTGGCCTTCTTTTTTGAATTCTTTTTTCAAATCAGAACCTTCCCATTCGAAAGAGAAAAAAGCTTGTTTGATTTTAGCGGTTAGTTGTGGATCAAGGTTGTGTGCATGGCCATAACCGGTAGTTGGGAAGGTTTGTGACTTGTAAATTGAGCGAATCTGCTCTGCTTTAATCACATCGCGTTTAATCATTCGATTTAAAACTGAATTGGCGACTGCCGCAACTTCATAATCATTGTTAGCAATACCGAGTACTGAATTATCATGTTTACCCGAAAAGGTGGTCTCGAAATCGACATCTTTGACCAGGCCAAATTCAGATTTCATTAACGCCGATGGCGCCTTATTACCAGAGTTTGAAGTCGGTGAAGTCAGGGCCAACGTCTTGCCTTTGATATCGCTGGGGCTGGTAATCGAGCTGGCCGCTGGCACGATGATTTCCATCTCATAACCAAACGAACCATCTTCAGAAGCCATCATTGCAAAGGGTACGAGACCAGCACAACTAACTGCCAAAGGGTTTGAACCAGTGTTGAACCCTGCAACATGCAAACGACCAGAGCGCATGGCTTCAATTTGAGCCGCATTTGATTGAACGGGAAAAAACATCACTTTTTTACCCGTTGTTTTCGCTAGATGATCAATGAATCCATCCCATACCTTGGCATAGACAGCAGGATCTTCAACTGGGGTATAGGCGAATATTAAAGTGCTTGGGTCTGACCATTCACTCTGATCGAGCGGCAAGTCAGCGGTTAAATCCTTATCACGATCACAATACCGAGCGTCAAGTGTACCACGAGGACACTCTGCAGCCTGGCTAGCGAATGAACAAGCGAGCGTTAAAACGGTCGCAATTAGTTTTAAACCTAAAAATGGTGCGCGCAACATAGATGTTTCTCCTGCTATATGGTTTTGGTTTGATCAACCTAGGATATCTGGATAATCAGCTGTTATTATTATGAGCCTAGTTTTAGCTAGGGATTTTTGCAACAGACGATACAATACCCCAGAATGAACAGTCCTACAATCATCGTCTCACACTGAAATTTAGAACGAATTAATTCTGACAAAACATTTGATGAACATCCAAATACTGCCTGGTTTAAAATCAATTCAACATAAGTATCAAGCTTTTCTGGTTGATGTTTGGGGTGTCTTGCATGATGGGCAAGATTTGTATCCCTACGCGTTAGATTGTCTTGAGCAACTGCGAGAAAACCAAAAAAAAGTTGTGATTATATCCAATGCTGCACGCCGTCATGACACCATAATTGAGGAGCTAGTTAACCTCGGCATCGATCGAAGCCTTTATCATGGGGTTGCCAGTTCGGGGGAATTGGTCTGGCAATCGATTCAAAGGCAAGAGATACAAACTGTACGCCAAAAGGGTTACTATCTTGGACCGTTACGCAGTCGAAGTTTATTGGATGGATTGGTGGTGAACTGGGTCGAGCAATTGGAAGATGCCGATTTCATACTGAACGCAGGCGCAATAGAAGGCAATTCGAAGGATACTTCAGGTTACGATGTATTGTTGAATACTGCCTCCCAACTCGATTTACCGATGATCTGCGCTAATCCCGACATGGTAGCGGTACGGGTTGGCGAATTGGGTATTTCTGCGGGTGCAATTGCCGAACGTTACCGTCAACTCGGGGCGAATCAAATCGAGTTTTATGGAAAACCCTTCGCACTGATTTATCAATTAGCCTTGGCGTTACTCGATAACCCCTACCACGAAAAAGTGCTGGCGATAGGAGATGCTTATGCAACTGATATAGTGGGCGCGGGCAATATGGGTTTAGATAGCTATTTAATCGCTGCAGGTATTCATCACCAGGATTTAAATCCGCTTAGTTTAGCCGCGCTTGAGCTGACTGCTGCAGGTTTACCCCTACCCAACTATGCTAGTGAGTACTTCCAATGGTGAATCCTGTGACGCTTTCATCCAAACTGAATAACCTTAAAAATCATTATTACGTTATGCGCCATGGCCAGAGCCTAGCCAATGTAGATGGCTTGATCGTGAGCCAGCCGGAAAACGGTTTGAAAAGCTACGGTCTAAGTGAAACTGGCCGGCAGCAGATCAAGGCAGGCATCGCAAATTCATCTCTCGGTGCGTCAACTCGAATAATTGCCTCTGACTTTAAACGCACGCATGAGACTGCGATATTGGTTCACCATCTACTGGCTTGCGACCACAATTTCGAACTGGATAGCCGGCTGCGGGAACGCAACTTCGGCGAATTTGAGCTTGGGCCTGACGATGTCTACAGCGAAGTCTGGGCGCATGATCAGTTGGACAGCGCTACCGAGTGGCGGGGTGTAGAGACAGTGTCGTCAGTATTAAAACGCTCGACTGCAGTAATATTCGATCTTGAAAAACATTTCATGAACGAACAATGTTTGCTAGTCGCACATGGTGATATCCTACAAATATTGCAAACTGCATTCTCAGAGTTGGCGTCGTTTCGCCATCGTGAATTAGCTCATCTGGACACTGCAGAACTGCGTCTACTAAATAACGCACAGCTTTAGTGAAGCCACCAGACTGAATCGAGGTGACATTAAGCATAGGCAACAAAGAGGTCACTAGGGTCGTGTCAGATAACCCTTAGCTATGGCACCAGTTAAGGCCCGTTTAGATATAAAACCCGTATGTGACAAAGTTAAGGCCAATGATTAAAGGCAAAAAAAACAAAAGCCTATTCGGCTTTTGCTTGAATGATGAATTTACCAACAGCCACACCGGTTACTTCTACCAATGTACCTGCTGACAATTCCTTTTCACTGCTGAGATGCCAATCTATGCCTGAATAACGATACACCGGCTTGCTAATCATAGACACACCTTCATTTAAAATAAAGCTGTGTCCGACCAAATCGCTCGTCACTTTTTTGCGTTCAACGTTGTTTTGCATTGACTTCAAAGGGCGCCACAAAAAAATCGCCAGTAGGGCAGTTAATACCCCGATGCTGGTAAACGCACTCAGCATCGAATCGGGTAAAATATCAGTACTCAAAAGCCCGCCCGTTATCACTGCTGCGAGACCGACAAAAAACAGTACAAAGGTGGAGAAACCCAAAACCACAACTTCGATAACTAGCAATGCCAGGCCAGCAATAATCAAACTTTGAGCTAAATTATTGCTCAACCAATCCATTTTTTATCCCCCTGTACTCTTATTAAGAGTGCTTATAATCGTCATAGCCTGAGCCACCATGCTGGCAGCATCGGTACCGTTGTCGGGCAATAACACCACTGAGGATTCTTTGGCTATTGCCTGTTTGGCTTCTATCGCCTTGGTCGCCAAATCAAGCTGCACAGCCTTCTGGCCTTCTTCGGTTGCCGCTGCTACACCGACTTGCCTCAGGGCCTCAGCTTGGGCGGATGCAACTGCCACTATAGCCTTTGCTTCACCTTCTGCCCGTAAAACCTGCTCTTCTTTGTCTGCTTCAGCCGCTAACACTACCGATGCCTTTGCACCTTCAGCGCGGTTAATAGCGGCTTGCCTGTCGCCTTCAGACTCCAGAATCTGGGCACGCTTCACTCGCTCAGCTTTCATCTGTGCTTCCATTGCTTCCATGACCGACTGGGGTGGAACTATGTCTTTTATTTCATAGCGAAGTACCTGAATACCCCATGGACCAGCAGCCTCATTGATCGCGGCAACAATATTGGTGTTTAACACATCGCGCTCTTCGAAAGTTTTATCAAGCTCCATTTTGCCAAGCTCTGAACGCATAGTGGTTTGCGCCAACTGCGTCACGGCAAACACATAATCATCTATGCCGTAAGTTGCTTTATATGGGTCAAGCACACGAAAATAAAGAACGCCATCGACAGACAAGGAAATATTATCTTTCGTAATAGCGCTTTGTTCAGGCACATCGACGGCTTCTTCCTTTAGAGAGCGATCGGCTGATATACGATCAATAAAAGGTAAAATGAAATTTAAACCCGCCTCTTTAGTCGATTGAAATTTACCGAAACGCTCAACCACATAAGCGCGGTTTTGCGGGACAAATTTAATCGAACTTTTGAGCCCTACCACAATTAAAACCAATACAAGAGCTTGTACGGTTAGTAGATATTCAAATACAACTTCCATTATTTTATTCCTTAGTTTTTTTGCTAGTTAGTAAATTAAGTACATCTATTATATAGGGCCTATCCTTCCAATATCAATCAGCGAAATAGAATCCAGAACCTATTCTTTTCTGGACTTTTTGCGGTAATGCCTGAAAATTTTATTCACCGCTTGTGTAGAATGTAAACTGCCCCTGACAGGCAATGGCTGTATCAAGCGCGTGTTGATAAATGATCAGTCTTGCTGAACAAAGGAGACGTTAGGTTTTTTCTGTGGGCTCTTGCCGTGCTGTGATTGTAGAATAAATAAGGAATCTCCCTATAAAGAAAGTTGATAGTTGTTAACGATGTCTCTGAAATGCTCTTTTGAGGATACTTTTTATCTGGCTTGTGCTTTTTGTACAATGATGTATAAAAAACATGTGAGTACACTTTATTAATGACCAAGAAAATAATAAAAGACCCGACCTCACCCAAATACGGTGAAGCCAAGGCCAAGCTCATTGAGGCCACTCTAGACTGCTTGATGAACGATGGCGCCGAAGGCTGTTCTATCCGAAAGATTTGTGAACGGGCCAATGTTTCTATTGGTCTTGTTAACTATCACTTTAATTCAATTCATGAATTGATTGCAGCTACCTATAGCCAACTAGCTTTTGCTTTTCTTAATAATGCCATAGAGAAGTGTGCGCACTATGAGGCAGACCCAAGACGTCAATTGTCGGTGTATTTAGAGTCTATATTTAGCGAAGAAGTCATGCTCAGGAGAACCCTTAGGGCGTGGATTGTTTTTTGGGGGATGATTGATTCTTCTGAAATGGTACGTCGAGTTCACGATGAGACTAATCGTTCGTCTTGGACTTTTCTAGAAGGCATGTTTCTGCGCTTAGATCAAACGATACAGGTAAAATTGTCGCCACGCCTTGCTGCCATTGGTTTGAGTTCTATGGTCGATGGACTATGGTTAGAAAAATGCCTGCAACCAGAAACATTTACCGCCAACGAAGCGGTGCGCCTGTGTGAGTTTTGGATTAACTCGGTTACGCTGCAAACGACTAACTGAATTTTACTTCTAGTCGGATTATCACTTTTGGCAACGGGTTGGAGTGACAGGCCATTGAGGTCGCTTCAAGATGCGAATGACACGCAGTCGATTAACTTCTCGAATTAGTATCTTTGCTTGCCCATGAGTATCAAAGCCGTATCTCACCATCGTCATAGACATAACCAGCCAAAACATATTTCTGTAATCGCACTACTTAAACATCGGTCAGTTTTACAAACATCATGTTAGTAGTGACTTGCTTCGACAGTAATTACCCCGATCGTTTTAACGTTAAGGCGCACTTTTAAACAGATTAGGTTTGAACAGAACCACAGCTTCAGCTGTCATCACCCCATTTTTAGTTGCGCCAAAAGACAGAAAATCAACGCCGTCCTTCCAGGTTAACTCGGCAGGACTGCAATTTAAGGCATCGACTGCATTTGCGAAACCAGCACCATCCATAGGTGTTTTCAAGCCTTTGTTGCTAACGACTTCGGTCAATTTCTTATCCTCTTCTATGCTGTAGATAGGACCGGTTTCAGACGATTGAGTCAACCTAAGTGCGCCGGGTGAGGAGAATGCATGGCGCCAATGGTGCTCATAGCCTACTGAAAAATGGCGACATCTACCTTTAAACCAACGCTGGTTAAAGGGCTGAGTCTGGCGCCGCCGTAGAGAACTCAGGGGCCATGATTTCATCCATAATATAGATATGAATTTTTGATGCACACAGATACTAACGACCAGTTCTAACATCAATGATAGTGCCAAGCAATTTGCGGCAGT
>JBLILW010000102.1:0-8691 GCA_047638435.1 Urechidicola sp. | reverse complement strand
TGAGCTCTTCTTGCGAAAAAAGTAATTCAATTTTGGAACGACGTCTGAGGAAGTCTTCCAGTTTGGTAATTAACTCGCTTTGCGCAAGATGCTCAAGTTCGCAGCGTCGGATTCCACCATTTTCAATTAGCGAGTCACTCTGTGAAGGATCTTTTTCAATGGCATCGAGCATCGCGTCAGCATGAGAGGCGTAACGTCGCCACAAGCGTTGGCTTAATCTTTCCTCCGTATCTACCGCTTTAATTTCATCAAGGCCCAGCGCTTTAGCGCGAGCAAAATAGGCCACCCGTATTGGCTCAGCTGGCTCTCCATACCATTTATCCTGTTGCGTCGAAGGCTGGAATTTAGTCAAGCGTACACCCAGTTCTGATACTCGATCACAGACCTCGTCACCTACATTCAGGCAATCAGTTAATTTACCCCCAAAAATACTCAAATGGCCCTCATCAAACGCAGTTTCTACTACATGCTTACGTGATAATTGTAAAAAGTCTGTTTCCGAATCCTCTCCCTTTTTAATCGCCAAAGGTCGAACCCCACAACGCTCAGCAATCACATCATCCCGAGTTAATGGTCTAGGCAAGTTAAGCTGAGCATTTATATTTGATAACACAAAATCTCTATCTTCCTCAGTTACCTGAATATGGGGTTCCTGGACTCTTGTATCTGTTGTGCCAATACAAGTTTTGCCGCCCATTGGAATCGCAAAAAACAATCGTCCATCATCGGCAAAAAAAGCGAGCACACGATCATTACTTGAGATACGCGGCACAACTAAATGTATGCCTTTCGAAAACAGATGGCTATATTCGGTTTCGACACCACTGAGCTGATTATGTTGATCAACAAAGGCACCAGCCGCATTAATCAATAGCTTTGATCTGATCTTAAACCTTTCACCGCTAACCTGATCTTCTACCGCAGTCGTCCAGTGCCCCGAATCATCTCTGGTTGCTCCAATTGATTTTATATAGTTAGCCGCTACGCAGCCTTTATCCATCGCGCTTCGAATAAAGTTAAAGACGAACCGAGCATCGTTGTCATGTAAATAGGCATCCGAGTATTCGACACCACCTAGGCTGTCTTGGCTATTGATTAGCGGCTCCTGCTCGGCTATCTGGGTCTTTGACAGTAATTTGGGTATTCGTGTTTTACCTCGCCCGAACAACCAGTAAAGCCAGGTACCGGCCAGCATCACTAACGGATGAAATCGAAAGCCCTTAGATACGGTTGTCAAAAAACGGATTTCTTTTACCGTCGAGGGAAAGCTACGCAGTAATTCATTGCGTGATTTGCATAGGCCTGCGACCAGCCCAAACTCATAACTTTCCATGTACTTGATGCCCCCCCAAACTAGGTTCGAGGATTGCTGGCTGGTGAAGCCTGCAAAATCACGTGCGTCAATCAACGCCACACGAGCACCCCGTGCGACAAGCGCTGCAGCCGAAACAGCACCATTAATGCCACCACCAACGATGAGAACATCAAAGTTTTCAGATCGAAGTTGTTCTATATTACTATTGCGTAATTTCATACTTTTTTACGTTAAGGACCTCATATTTACATCGAATGAATTTATCATTATTTCCCTTCCAAAACAAAGTTAAGAATCGATAAACAGTCAGGGCCAAGCCACTTGGTTATAACATTGGGTTTACAGGATCTAATTTTGACGACCTGATTTTTCTTGTCACAACATTTCTGTAAATACGTTAGCCAATTTAGAAAATTTGAACCCAAAAGCCAGTATTTATCTTCACTTCTGATCAAAAATTGACGTCTAAAAAGTCGTGTTCTTCAACCTGTATCTTAATTAAGCTAATAATAGGCATGATAAGGGGTGACATTAAAACATGTTGTTTTGGTGCCATATAGTCAGTACTACAACATTAATCAATTTATTGATATGATCAAGAATGAGAATATTTATTTGATGCAGACTATTAATTAATATTGTTTTCGAAAAGTAATTCTAATTGTTAAAGTGTGCGTTCGTTAATGGTGATAATCAGGAGTATAAAATGGAATTCAAACTCAACTCCAGCACTGTGCAACAATTCCAAAATGAAGGTGTTACGGTTTTGCGTGGTTTTTTCGCAGACTGGGTAGATACTCTTCGCGATGGCATTGCTGCCAACATAGCCAAGCCAAATCCTGATGCTAGAATCTATCAATGTGAAACCGGCGGTGGACAGTTCTTTGTCGATTACTGCAGTTGGCAACGAATTCCTCAGTATCGTGACTTTATTTTCAATTCCCTCGCTGCAGAAATAGGCGCAAATTTGATGAATAGTGAGAAGGTTCAGCTTTTTCACGAGCATGTTCTAGTCAAAGAAGCCCAGACCGCTTTAGCCACGCCTTGGCATCACGATATGCCCTATTATTGCGTTGACGGTCCAAAAACTGTCAGTCTATGGATCCCTTTGGATAAAGTTCCTCGAGAGCGAACCTTGGAGTTTGTTTCCAGATCACATCAGTGGGGAAAATCTTTCCGCCCCCAACGTTTCAACGGACAACCATTAAACGAGAGCGATGGTCTAGAAGAAATCCCCAATATCAATGATAATAGAGATGACTACGACATAGTCGGTTGGGACTTGATGCCTGGCGATGCCGTTGCATTTGACTACCGAACACTGCATGGAGCACCCGCTAATCATAGTACCAGCAGCCGAAGACGAGCGTTTTCTCTCAGGTTAGTAGGCGACGATGTTCGCTTCGTACGAAGACAAAACATTGTCACCTCTCCTCCTTTCAACCATGTCGCATTGCTGGATGGAGATCCTTTAGTGGGTAATGAGTTCCCATTGCTGTATCAGAAAAGCTAGCAGGTACTTTATCCTGTGCGAAAGCTTCATTGGCAGGCATTGACTGTTAGATAAGATATAACCAGGCATTAACCATTCTCCCTAACAAATACTGCGCTGCTATATTGTTCCAAATAAGGCTTAGATTGCCTCCAATTCATGGCCTGAGAACAATCTTTGGCGAAGCCGCCTTGCCTTCGTGAATTTCGCTAAATGCTGCGGCACCCTCAGAAAGCGAACGTGTATCAACCCAATCGAGCGAACCCAACGCACCACTGTATATCAAATCAATTGCGGCTTTAAGATCAACCACACTATAGGTGTAGTTACCGAGAAAAGTAATTTCATCCAGAGTTAAACGGCGCGTATCTAGTCCTGCCTCGTTATCCTGCAGGCCTACATGAGAAATAACACCACCGCTGGCGACGAGCTCTGACGACGAAGCTCGGGTTCGACCACTGCCAACAGCGTCGATAACCAGATCAAAACTACCTGCTTCTGGCTGAGCACCATCGATAGGGTTATAAACAGTAACGCCACCAAGTTTTTCTGCCGTTTCTCTTCTCAGGGCATTAGTATCACCCAGATAAATAGCCTTGCAGCCTTTGTGTCTTAACATCAATGCAGAAAATACACCGATTGAGCCGCCGCCGATTACTAGTGCTCGGCATTCGGATAGAGGTCGGTGTAATATTTTTTCTGCCAAATAAATGGCATGTAACGAAGTAGCGGCAGGCTCGGTAAGACTGGCTAGAGTCGAATCCATATCCTGCGGTATATCCAGAAGATTACGTTCAGGTATATTGATGTACTCAGCAAAAGCCCCAGCGCGAATCATACCAATTAGCTCTCTTTCAGCACACAGGTTGGATCGACCACCCTGACAATGATTGCAATGACCGCAGGTAATGAGGGGATTCAATACGACCCGTTTACCTTTCTGCCGACCATTTTGTACCACGCCTACCGCTTCATGTCCGAGGATTAACGGTGGTACCCGACGGGCATCGTGACCATGGTAGGCATGCATATCAGAACCGCATATCCCAACCGCTTCGATTTGGATCAAGGCTTCACCACTGACAGGAGCCGGCATTGGTTCCTCTCTATACTGTAGTTCGAGTGTATTTGTATAAACCAGTGCTTTCATAATTTTGTCCTATTTTGCGGTAAAACCACCGTCGAGGTGAATGACCTGACCAGTGATGTAATCTGAAGCGGCGGCAGCCAAAAAGGTCGTGACGCCATCGAGGTCCTGGAGTTCACCATTGCGGCCTATCGCTGTCTGAGCGGCTAACTTGTCGAGCATTACAGGGTTTTCATATACAGGCGCAGTTAAACCTGTCGGGAAAAATCCAGGCGCAATGGCATTACAATTAATGCCTGTTGACGACCAGGCCTCAGCCATGGCTCGAGTCAGCTGGGCGATACCGCCTTTGGAAGCACCGTAAGCAATACCATTGGCAAAGGCTCGGGTTGATTGCAGAGAAGCAATATTGATAATGCGCCCCCAGCCTTTGGCTTGCATACCAGGTACCAGTTCACGCGCCAGAAAAAAAGGTACCGAAAGATTTAGATTGATTGTTTCATCCCAACTTTCCAAAGTAATTTCAGTGGCGGGTTGACGTAGGTTGACACCGGCTGCATTGATTAAAATATCAATCACGCCAAATGGTTCAGACGCCTGTTTGGCAATATCACTAAGCGAGTCGCGATCAGTCAGATCAACTGCGAGGAAGGTAGCTTTACCCGCATTTGCCTCTATTTCTGCAACGGTTGATTCGAGTTGCTCCTTACGTCGACCGAGTAATATCACCGAGGCACCAGCCATTGCAAGTGCGTATGCCTGACGTTGACCGATGCCAGAGCTAGCACCGGTTACTAGTGCCACTTTATCGGTCAGATCAAAAATCGATTTCATAAAAACTACCTAATTGGGTTATTAACGTAGAACATGTACTGAGCAAGGCGCATAACGCATGATACGTGCGGCTGTTGAGCCGAGAAAAAAGTCTCTGATTCCCGGTTTATGAGATCCCACGATAATGCAGTCTGCAGAAATTTTTCTAGCATAGTCAGTAACCGTTCTACCCGGGTGTCCACTAAGCACGACAACTTCAGCATCTTTTCAGTGACAATTCGATCGGCAATCTTATTTTTGCAGCATCCTGAATTTCCTTTTCAATATCAGCAGGCTGTTTTTGATTATCGGACGACATATAGTAACTGGTGAAACTGGGAATCTTATCAAGCACATGCACAGCTATAATTTTGCCGTCTTCAGCCCTTAGCCTTCTGGCAAGTTCAAATGCTTTGGAGCCATGCCCCTGGTCAATCGCCAGGGCTAAAAGTATCTTTTTATACATATTTATTTCCTGACGGTGATTTTAAAACAGCGACTATTCGCATAAAGCGCCAGCAGGTTAGAAAACCTCAACCTGATGACGCATCAATATAATGCGCTATGGTTGCAGATTGAAAGTCTCACTTGGGAAGTACTTTGCAAGTCGATCATCTCCTGTACGGGCATGAGCTTCCATGCCTTCCAGACGAGAAATTCTGGCAGCTGCGGCAGCAACTTCACGATTCGCTTCGGCGCTCATACGCTGCGTGGTTACAGTCTTAATGAATTTACCAGCGTACAGACCACCGGTATATCGGGCTGCACCTTTGGTTGGCAATATGTGGTTAGTACCTGAACACTTATCACCAAAAGCAACCGTCGTCTCTTCCCCGACAAACAATGACCCATAATTACGTAGGCGCTTGACCCACCAGTCGAGATCTTCAGCTTGAACTTCAAGATGCTCACCGGCGTACTGGTCACTGATTTGTGCCATTTCCTCACGATCGGCACAGAGAATTACTTCACCGTAATCGCGCCATGATCCTTCGGCCGCAATACGGGCGATTTCGGGCAGTTTTTCAATAAACCCAGGCATCAATTCCATCACTTTATTGCCCAGTTCACGATCTGTGGTGAACAACCAGCAAGGTGAATCTAGGCCATGCTCTGCCTGTCCCACTAGGTCGCTGGCAACAATCATTGGATCTGCTGTTTTATCCGCAATAATGGCTATTTCGGTAGGGCCTGCAAACAAATCAATGCCAACACGGCCAAACAACATGCGCTTCGCTTCGGCGACAAATCGATTGCCTGGTCCCACCAGGATATCTGCCTCATGCCCAGTAAACAGACCAAACGCCATAGCTGCGACCCCTTGTACTCCGCCCAAAGCGAGTATGGTATCTGCTCCGCAGAGATTGGCCGTATAGATAATTGCAGGGTTAACGCCCTCTCCTGGTTTTGGAGGCGAACAAGCGATTACATGGTCAACACCTGCCGCCTTAGCCGTAGCCACCGACATGATAGCTGAAGCAACATGAGCATAGCGTCCACCCGGTACGTAACAGCCCGCGGTTTGAACCGGTATCTGTTTTTGGCCAGCAAATAGGCCAGGAGAAAGCTCGACTTCGAAGTCAATCAGAGCTGCACGCTGCTTTTCGGCGAATCCTCGAACTCGATCATAGGCAAATTGAATGTCATCCTTAACCTGTTGAGATAGTTTCGCGGTAGCCGCTTCGATCTCGTCCGAAGTAACAACGATATTGCCATTGTAATTGTCAAGCTTGGTTGCGTACTCAATTGCTTTTTCTTCGCCACCAGCCTCAATTTCTGACAGCATTTTTGAGACAATTTTACGTGTGTCGTCTTCACCTGTAGTTGCAGATTTTTCTGCTTTTTTCAAAAATTCAATAGTCATGTAAAGCTACCTCAATATAGGAATTATAAAATTAAATCGTGTGTTAATAGATTGCGGCATTATTAGCCTTTGTACCAACTTCTCAATAATTAGAGCGCCCAAAGTGACAACTCTGGAATAAAAGCCAGCAATAGCACTACAAAACCCATCGCAAACACGTAAGGTATTGCCTGGACCGCTACTTTCAGAATGGGTTCGCCAGTCAGCCCAGTGACCACGACAAGGTTCAAGCCCAACGGCGGCGTAATACACCCGACCCCCAGCGAGGTCACCATCATTATGCAAAAATGAATCTCATCCATACCGATCTATTGGGCCAGGGGCAGCATCATTGGTGCAAGAATTACAAAGTTGGGTGTCGTTTCCATGACGCAGCCAGAGAGAATTAATATAGCAATCATCATTAGAATGATGATGATTCTGTTCTCCGTTATGAAAGTCATCGCATAGACGAAACCCTGACATCACCCATTGAAAAAATTGGATCCTTATCATGAACCAAGCCTAATTTTCCAACAGCTACATTCAGGCAATAAAATCCAAAGAGTAGCCCGCTGCTGGCGAGCCACCAATTACCAACTTTTTTACTCATGCCCCCTCCAATCGTCGTGAATTATTCATTCGGAAAGCTAGTTATGCCTGGATTGTCCCGCTAAGTTACGGTGCACTATTCAAGAGAAATCGTCATTTTTCGAAGTGTAAGCGCTTACATTAGTTAATGCAAGCGCTTACATGTAAACTATAAATTGTACGCGGTTACCTTTCATACGAGAGCTTCATAGTATTGATATTTAGACGGTTAACGATTAAGAATGAAAAAAAGAAATACAGCACCTACACTTTTGGACGTTGCGAGAATGGCCGGCGTATCCACGGCTACTGTTTCCAGATGCTTCAACTCTCCAGACAGGGTAGTCGAAACCACACGTGATAAAGTCCAACTAATTGTCGAAGAACTTGGATATACACCTCATTTTGGCGGACGCGCTTTGGCATCAAATCGGTCCAACACCGTTGGAGCGATTATTCCAACCATGGACAATGCAATCTTTGCTCGTGGAATTCAGGCCTTTCAGGAAACTTTAGCGGATAACAACGTAACTCTGCTCATTGCCAGCTCGGGATACGATCCGGAAAGGGAGTTCCAACAAATTCAAAGTCTTATTAGTCAAGGTGCTGATGGTTTGTTGCTAATAGGTCATGCTAGGCCTGAAAACACTTATAACTTTCTGCAACGTCGTCAAATCCCATACGTAGTAACATGGAATTACCGCCCAGATTCAAGCTCTTTCAATGTTGGATTCGACAATCGAAAGGCTGCCACTCAAATAGCGCAACAAGTCATAAAATTCGGACATAAGCATATTGCTATAATCACCGCCCATACTGAATTCAACGATCGCGCACTCGATCGCCTCAATGGTGTCCGTGATGCAATGGAAAGTTCCGATATACCAATTGATAACCTTGTGATTATTCCAACTACCTACTCCTTAAAGAGTGGGGGTAACGCATTTGATTCCTTTATGGCACGGACTCCTCGCCCCACCGTTATTATTTGTGGAAACGATGTACTTGCAACAGGTGCCATTTCCAGGGCAAATGAAATGGGCATAAAAATACCTGATGAAGTTTCAGTGACTGGATTTGATGATATCGATCTTGCAGAAGTGATTCAGCCTAAGCTAACAACCGTACACGTGCCGCATAGACGCATGGGGGAGTCCGCTGCCGGGCTTTTACTAGATATTATTGACGGTAAGGCTGGTTGTCAGAGCGTCGAACTGGAGACAAAGATAGTTATCCGAGAATCGCTCGGTCCTGCAAGCCTGTAGGATTCGGGTTGGAGACTGACGAATTGTTTGACAGTTGTTTAGTGTCCGGCTTTGGTGATAATCGGGGAGAATTAGAATCAAAAGAGAATACTTTGTTGTTGTATGATGCCGATACTATTGGCATCTTAAAGACCTATTTACACTTGTTAATGTTAAAAATAGTGGCCTCATTAATTGGGTTATGCATGTTCACCCTTACTGGAATTCGCCTTGTCAATCTCTCTACTTAAAACACTCATAGCAATTTCCGAGTTAGGCAGTTTTAGCGCGGCGGCGGATCATGTT
>JBLILW010000101.1:0-8695 GCA_047638435.1 Urechidicola sp. | reverse complement strand
CGCACAAAACTTATTGGTAGTGAAGGTCGCGGCCAGGGTTGCATTCTCAGAAACCTCAACTAACACTAAGTCAGTACTTTCAGGATTAGTCTTTATACCACTATGAATAGCGGCAAGGCGAACTCCTAGCACAGGCAATAACTTTCCCGGTTTTTTCAATCCAACAGCCATATTTGATCCAAACCAATCTAAGTTAATTTGCCGTGACACTGTTTAAATTTTTTGCCAGAGTCACACCAACAAGGTTCATTCCGACCAATTTTCTTTTCTTTTCGGATATAAGGTTGATGCTCTTCGGCTATGGATTCGTCTTTACTGCTCAATGGACTTTTTGCCGAGGCATGTTCCATTTTGATATTTTCATCTTCAGTATTTCTTTTCTCTAAAGCCTCAACTTCAGACTCACTTTTTATTTGAACCTGAGTCAAATACTGCACTGCTTCATATTTAATATTGTCGAGCATATCTGTGAACATCTCGAAAGACTCACGTTTATATTCCTGCACTGGATTTTTCTGTGCATAGCCTCGTAACCCTATGCCTTGCCGTAGATGATCCATTGCCGCTAAATGTTCCTTCCATTGGCGGTCAGTTAAATGCAACACGAGCTCTTTCTCGTATCGAGTGAAGACGCCTTCGCCTAGTGCGTTAACCTTATCGCTATAGCCCAGCTCCATATGCTCAATGATTCGATCGAGAATAATCGTATCGGTAATATGTTCATCTTCATCAAACCAGTTTTGTATTGGCAGCTCGAGGCCAAATTCATTTTTTAGCGCCAGCTCCAGATCAGCCATCTTCCACTGCTCATCAATTGAGTTTTGTGCTATGTGGGTTCGAAATACACCTTCAATGACATCTAAACGCATCAATTGAATCGCCTCGTCTATATTTTCGGCGTGCAATAAGTCGTTTCTTTGCTGATAAACCACCTTACGCTGGTCATTAGCGACATCATCGTACTGAAGCAGCTGCTTTCGAATATCAAAGTTATGTGCTTCAACCTTACGCTGAGCATTTTCTATCGCTTTGCTTACCCACGGATGCTCAATTGCTTCTCCATCTTCCATACCTAATTTATGCATTAAGCCTGCTACCTTTTCGGAAGCGAAGATGCGCATTAAGGTGTCTTCCATTGACAAGTAAAATCGAGTGGAACCTGGGTCACCTTGTCGGCCTGAACGTCCTCGTAATTGATTATCAATACGTCTAGACTCATGCCGTTCTGTTCCGATGATATGTAACCCACCGGCAGTGATTACTTCATCATGACGCGCACGCCATTGATCATTTAACTGCTCACGCTTTTGGGTATCTTCCTCCGGAATTTCACTCAAGTGAACTTCAATATTACCACCAAGGACAATATCTGTACCTCGACCCGCCATATTGGTAGCGATTGTCACCTGACCGGGTATGCCTGCATCGGCAATAATTCCTGCTTCACGCTCATGTTGTTTTGCGTTCAGAATTTCGTGTTTAATGTCTTCTTTTTTGAGTAAATCAGATAAATACTCAGACGTTTCGACTGAGGTCGTTCCCACTAAAACGGGTTGACTCTTTTTAGTACACTCTTTTATGTCTGAAATTATCGCGTCATACTTTTCTCTCGCCGTTAAATAAATCAAGTCGCCCATATCATTGCGGACCATGATTTTATTGGTAGGCACGACGACGACTTCAAGCCCGTAGATCTGCTGAAATTCGAAAGCTTCGGTATCAGCCGTACCAGTCATACCAGATAACTTATCGTATAGGCGGAAGTAGTTTTGAAAAGTAATTGAGGCGATGGTTTGATTTTCGTTCTGGATATTAACGCTTTCTTTGGCTTCTATTGCCTGGTGCAATCCTTCTGACCATCGACGTCCAGACATGGTGCGCCCTGTGAATTCATCTACGATGACTACCTGGCCATCTTTGATAATGTAATCGATATCTTTAATAAAAATCGCATAGGCTCGAAGTCCAGCATTAAGATGATGAACCAATGTAATATTAGCTGCATCGTATAAACTCTCACCCTCAGTTAACAAGCCCGCTTTGACCATCAGCATTTCCGCCGAGTCATGCCCTGCCTCGGTTAAAAATACTTGCTTAGACTTTTCGTCGACTGTGTAATCACCTGGTCCGTCCTCTTCTTCTACTTTGGCAAGGTCAGGAATAATAGTATTGATTCGGGTATATAATTCAGAGCTATCGCTAGCCTGCCCAGAAATAATAAGGGGTGTACGAGCCTCATCGATTAGTATCGAGTCAACTTCATCCACGATTGCAAAATTGAGCTCACGTTGAACTCGATCTTCCAGCGTAAAACTAAGATTGTCGTGCATATAATCAAAGCCAAACTGGTTATTCGTACCATAAGTGATATCTGCTTTATAGGCTAAGCGTTTAGCGTCATAATCCATTTCACTCAAAACTACGCCGACACTGAGTCCCAGAAAACTGTACAAACGGCCCATCCAGGCTGAATCACGTTCTGCTAGATAATCATTTACGGTAACAATATGAACCCCTTTTCCACTGAGCGCATTTAAATAGGCGGCCAATGTTGCAACCAGAGTTTTACCTTCACCAGTGCGCATTTCGGTAATCTGATTTTGGTTCAAAATCATCGCACCTACACATTGAACATCATAATGTCGCATACCCAGCACGCGTGAAGAAGCCTCTCGACAAACAGCAAAAGCTTCTTCAAGCAATTGATCGAGAGTTTCGCCTGCTTCAATTCTTTGCCGGAACTCGACTGTTTTTTGGGTTAATTGTTCATCATCTAACGCTTTTATATCAGCTTCAAATTGATTTATCTTATTAACGCGTTGATTTAGATCTTTAATGATTCGGTCGTTGCGACTTCCGAATATTTTTCTTGATAATTTTGAAAGCATCAGAGGGGAAAATTCTAGGGTCGGGGTTAACGTAAGTGGAGGCTATTTGAAAAATAGCAAGCTTGGTTGTATTACTTTGCGAGCAATATTAATTCGCTGCTCTAATAAACTTCACAGGATTAACTTGTTTGCCATTCTTTAAAACTTCGAAATGAACATGCGGCCCTGTCGAGCGACCAGAGGAACCAATTTCGGCGATTTGAAAACTTTTTTCAACGGTGTCGCCAACCGATACCAAGATTTTAGAATTATGTGCATATCGAGTTGTAAAACCATTACCGTGTGCAATATCAATAACATGGCCATAGCCATAACGCTTACCTGCATAGATAACAACACCTTTCGCTACTGCAATAACTTCCCCACCCATTTCTCCAGCGAAATCAATGCCTTTATGCATTCCTTTTCTACCGCTAATGGGATGTGTTCTCATGCCATAGTAAGAAGAAAGCCAACCTTTTAAGATCGGGCGCCCACTGGGTTGAACTTCTTTTTGTAAGTTTTCGTTCATGACGATATCTTCGAGCACTTCGAGTTGACTCTCTCGATTGTCAAGATCAAGCCCTAACTGTCGGATTGCAAGGGATAACTCTGACGTTTGCAAGGACTTTTGCTCAAAAGATTCTTCAGGCCCACCAACGGCCGGGATACTGTCAAAATCAAACTCACCATTATCGATGCTAGCCATGTGTGTCAGCTTTCTACCGAGTGCATCAAGTCGCATTACATGTGCTTGCAAAAGGCCAAGCCTGGAAGACATTGCATCTACGTCGGCTTCAGACTCTTGAGCTAAGTTTTTTAGCTCCACCTTGTGTTGATGCATCTTCAGTTTCCAGCCATCAATCAAAACTTGGTTATTTTGGGGGGGGTTGATGTTATATCCCCAATACCCGGCTCCCAATAATAAAGCTAAAACAAACACTGTCGACAAAAATAACTGAAAAGGCTTAGCGAGATTAAGACTAAACACCGTGCCCTTGTTAGATGACAGGAAGAGAATATTCACGACGAATCCTAAACGGCTTCCACAGGCTGCGCATATGAAATGGGCGCGGTGGAGGCATCATCAAACGTCACTTCTTCCCAAGCGTCTTTATCTTCCAGCAAAGTGAGCAACAATTTGTTATTCAGAGCATGTCCAGATTTATATCCTGAAAAGGCACCAATTAAGCTATGGCCCAGCAAATAAAGATCACCGATTGAATCGAGAATCTTATGTTTTACAAATTCATTATCATATCTTAAGCCATCTTCGTTGAGCACGCGGTAGTCATCTAAAACAATCGCATTATCCTGACTGCCGCCTAGCGCTAAATTGTTAGATCGCAAATACTCGATATCCTTCTGAAAGCCGAATGTTCGCGCTCTGCTGACCTCTTTAACAAAAGACGTGGTTGAGAAGTTTATGCTGCATGTTTGCTTTTGGTGCGTAAACAACGGATGGTCGAAGTCAATTTCAAAACTGACCTTAAAGCCATTGAAGGGATTGAACTCTACCCATTTATCACCATCTTCTACTCGAACTGTTTTCTTAATGCGGATGAAACGTTTTGCTGCATTTTGTTCCACAATACCAGCTGACTGGATCAGAAACACAAATGGCCCGGCACTACCGTCCATAATGGGTACTTCATCAGCACTTAGGTCGATATAGGCGTTGTCGATCCCGAGACCGGCGATCGCAGATAGGAGATGTTCGACTGTAGAGATTCGAACACCATTCTCGACTAGAGTTGTGGATAAGTTTGTATCACCTACTTTTTCTGGGCGCGCCAAAATTTCGACAGGCTCATCAAGATCGACACGACGAAATCTAATACCAGAATCAATCGCAGCGGGGCGAAGTGTCAAGTATACTTTTTTCCCTGTATGTAATCCGACGCCCATCGCGCGAATAACATTCTTTAAGGTACGTTGTTTAATCAAGGTGAGTCCCAAATTGATAGACTGTAAATTAAATTTTGCAGCAGGTTTACTCCAGCCTGCCAGTTAGCGCGCAATGATGTCTGAATCACGCTAAAAAATCAATCTAAATCAAGCTCTAGCGGTATTATGTGCATAATTTCCAGCTATCATTTTAACTTCAATCTTCACTAAAAAAGATATCTAGCTCCCTATCAGTGCGAATTATTTCGTCGGATTTTAACTTTTTGCAAATCGAGTATGTAAGCATGTAACAAATTTTCTGCTTGGCGACCAACTTGATTAAATCGGCAGCGACAAAAGCTCCCTTTTTTCACTATTACCTCTATCGTCATCGATAAAATAAAATTTTCACTCGGCAGTCGCATTATTGCGGACGCCACTGTACCCACCGGCAAGTTATATGCTCGGATACAAACACCTGCACCGCTAATATTAACCGCCTTATAAGCTTGCCCTTTTATGGTGATCAAGATCGGCTTTTCTGCATTAGGAACAATTCGAAAAGCCTGGCGACGATCATCGCCATTACTGTCGAGCCCAAGGCTAGTCGTCTTTTTCTTTTTCCAGAACAAACTCAACCCTCCTATTTCTAGCACGATTCTCCGCAGTATCGTTATCAACTAGTGGAATAAAATCAGCATACCCTGTTGCAGTCATTCTTTCTGGATCAAGCCCTAGACCAATGAAAAAGCGCAACACGGTGGTTGCTCGTATGGCGGAAAGCTCCCAATTTGAGGGGAACTGTGTCGTTTCAATATCACGATTATCGGTATGTCCACGGATTGCGATTTTATAATCTGAATATTGCCTAAACAAATAACCTAAATTAGAGAAAATGACTCTACCACCATCTTTCAACTCGGCTTTACCGGATTGAAAAAGAAATCGACCATCAATTTGCAATGTTATTTTATCCGCATTAAAGCCTAGGTCGACACTATCGGATAAGTCGGTATTATCAATCATGCTCTCTAGCTCTTCAACAATCGCTGGCCTCAGGTCTTCTATTACCTGCATACTTGGGTTTAATCCAAGCAGATCTTCTATCGGCTTGAGTGGTTCCGGATTTCGGCCATTTTGAGTCGCATAGTCAATGACACTAATTTGATTACCATCCCCATCCAACACCTGAACATTGGCAACCAGTTTTTTGTAAGCGGCGTCTTCATACTCTGCTAAGGTATATAACAGAATAAAAAACACCAATATCAGTGTCATAATGTCTGCAAAGGTGACAATCCAGCCGCCCCCACTATCGTCAGCATTAATCATTCCCATCAGCGATTTTGCTGACATATCAGGTTCGATCTTTCAACTGTTGCATTGGCTTGCGTTTTTTCGCAGGCACAAATGACGATAACTTTTCATAAACAGACAATGGATTGTTATCCTGGAGAATACTTACTGCACCTTGAAATATGATTTCGAAGTTCATGACTTCTAACATTGTTCTCGATCGTAACTTGCCTGCGATTGGCAAAAATATAACCGTTGACAATAGACTACCGTAAAAAGTCGTAAGTAATGCGACCGCCATCGCAGGACCTAAAGTCTCAGGATTTGCTAGTAGAGACAACATTTGTATCAGTCCAATCAACGTTCCTAACATGCCAAAAGATGGGGCATACATGGCCATTTTCTTAAATACGTCTTGTACTATAAAGTGACGCATTTGCATTGAATCAATTTCTGTACGCATCGCAGATCGAAGCGTTTCTTCATCCGCAGCATCAGCAATTAAGGTACAAACTCGCTTCAAAAATGGCGAGCTGGTTTTGACATCCATCAAACTGAGCAAACCATTACGACGACTAATGGTACCTAGCTTAATCATCGTATTAATCAAGTCCTGTGAGTCTTGTTTAGGCGAGGTGAAAACAAAGTAAGCACTCTTAAAGGCTGTTAACACATCATTAAATTGAAAGGTCAGCAATGTGGCAGCCATTGTGCCGCCAACCACAATCATTATGCCAGGGATATTCAAAAAATTATGCACATCCCCGCCAACGATAATGGCAGACACAATTAACCCTACGCCAGAAATGATGCCTATGAGTGAAGCTAAATCCATATTTCTACCTGAAAGCCAATGTTTGATAGTTAATTTTAAATAATCAAAATTATCATCGGCGGCTGAGTGATTTTCTTTAAGTTAGTTAATTATTCATTTTAGACTAGCTTAGGCAGTTACACCGGTTTATTCCATAACCTTCAAAGCAAACTCGCGCCTCTTTAAAGCCAAACAGTTTTTTTGAGTTAGCATCCTAAATTTGAATAAAATACTCTCGATAATATTTCAGCTCGTCTATTGACTCTAAAATATCATCTAAGGCTAGGTGGGCTCCTTTCTTAGTAAAACCTGGGACTATCTCAGGCTTCCATAACCTGGCCAGCTCTTTAAGCGTACTCACGTCCAGGTTTCTGTAATGGAAAAAGGATTCTAATTTAGGCATTAAGCGAGCCATGAAACGCCTGTCCTGGCAAATGCTGTTGCCACACATCGGAGACGTTCCAGACACCACATATTGTGCCAAAAAGTTCACCGTTTCTTCTTCAGCAACACGCATCGAGTCTTTACTGTTCAATACGCGCTGCGTCAATCCTGAGTCACCATGATGTGACGTATTCCATTCATCCATAGCGTTCATAATTGAAAGTGGTTGCTGTATTGCAATCACAGGCCCCTGAGCCAAAATCTCCAGATTTTTATTGGTTACTACCGTCGCGATTTCTATGATTTGATCGGTTTGAGGTTCGAGCCCCGTCATTTCCAGGTCGATCCATATCAAGTTATTGTTATCAATTGTCATATCAGCCCCATAATGTGTTTTTAGCTTTAAAAATTTGAGGTAAACTATAGCAAAATTTAACTTGGTTGGCTTAAGCGTGCTCTATTTTGGGGTTGAAATATTTTAATTTCGAATTCCCTCGAGAATCAGTACATCCTCAAAGATTCACACTGCAGCAACAGGCGCAATAAAATTGAGTAATCTCATCAAACAAAAGTGCAGTAATAATACCGATCTTGCTCCTAAACTGACAGAAAAAGAGTCCTATGAGCTACTATCATTGGTTAATGAATCACTTAATAACAATTGGCTTCTAGATATCGTCAATCAAACCCTCAGCCAGAAATTTGAGTTTAAAAACTATTATCAGACAATGGCTTTCGCCAATTCATGTGCCTGGATAGCGCATCAAAATGATCATCATCCAGATATGACAGTGACTTATCGACATTGCCATCTTAGCTTCACCACTCATTCTGTTGGTGGTTTATCGATCAACGACTTTATTTGCGCCACCAAAGTCGATGCTTTATTAATATGACGTTTGTTGATTTGACCTCAGACTCTATGATCTCTGGATACCTCCGTGGCTAAACGCAAACTCAGTCACCATCAAAAAAAACGCATTCAGGGAACCCAGGACGCGATTAATTCTAATAGCCAAAACCATATGCAAGGGCTGGTTATCTCACACCATGGCGGCAAAATAGTCGTAGAATCACCCAATGGCAGCTTGCATATTTGTGCCGTCAAATCCAATATTGGCATCATTGTTTGTGGTGATATCGCCGTCTACGAACAAATTAAAGAAAAGGAGTTTCGCGTTCTAGCCATTCAGCCTAGGCATAACCTACTGCAACGAATTGACGGATTCGGTCACTTAAAGTCGGTCGCAGCAAACCTCAGTCAATTACTGATTTGCCTCGCAGTCAAGCCAGCGCCAAACTTATTTTTGCTCGATCAATACCTGTTATCAGCCGAACAACAAAATATTGATGTTGTTATCGTGTTAAACAAAGCAGACATGCTACCTGAAGACTTGTCCGATCCATTTGACCTTAAAGCTATATATGAACCACTCGGTTACAACGT
>JBLILW010000100.1:0-8712 GCA_047638435.1 Urechidicola sp. | reverse complement strand
CCCTTGATGTCATCAGCAGAACCAGCACCATCAACGATAGTTGTGTTTTCTTTTGAGATCGAGATTTTCTTAGCAGAACCAAGATCTTCCAGAGTAGCTTTCTCTAAGCTCATTCCAACTTCTTCAGAGATAACCTGTCCACCAGTCAATACAGCGATGTCTTGCAACATTGCTTTACGACGATCGCCAAAGCCAGGCGCTTTAACAGCACAAACTTTAACGATACCGCGCATGCTATTAACAACCAAAGTGGCTAATGCTTCGCCTTCGATGTCTTCAGCGATGATCAATAATGGACGGCTTGCCTTAGCAACGCCTTCCAGAATTGGAAGTAAATCACGGATGTTAGAAATCTTCTTGTCATAAAGAAGAATCATTGGATCTTCAAGTTCGACAGACATAGTAGCCTGGTCGTTTACGAAATAAGGAGACAGGTAACCACGATCAAATTGCATACCTTCAACAACGTCGAGTTCGTTGTCAAAAGAAGAACCTTCTTCAACTGTGATAACACCTTCTTTACCTACTTTTTCCATTGCTTCAGCAATGATACTTCCGACACTGGAATCAGAGTTAGCAGAAATATTACCAACTTGTGCGATTGCTTTACTGTCAGAACAAGGTGTAGAACTTTCCTGTAAGTTCTTAACTGCAGCGGCAACAGCTTTGTCGATACCACGCTTAAGATCCATTGGATTCATGCCAGCAGCAACGGCTTTCATACCTTCGCGAACAATCGCTTGAGCTAAGACTGTTGCTGTTGTTGTGCCGTCACCAGCGATATCAGAAGTTTGCGAAGCAACCTCTTTAACCATCTGTGCGCCCATGTTTTCGAACTTATCTTCCAGTTCAATTTCTTTCGCAACTGAAACACCATCTTTTGTAACAGTTGGAGCACCAAAGCTCTTGTCTAATACAACATTACGACCTTTAGGACCTAGTGTTACTTTTACTGCGTTAGCGAGAATGTTAACGCCGTTGACCAAACGCGAACGTGCGTCATCGCCAAATTTTACTTCTTTTGCACTCATAGTGAATTAACCTTTAGTGTATAAATTATTCAACAATCGCGATGATGTCATCTTCGCGCATGATTAGCAGTTCTTCACCGTCTACTTTCAGTTCGGTGCCGGAATATTTTCCGAAATAAACAACATCACCAACTTTGACGTCTAACGCACGAACGTCACCAGAATCTGTGATCTTGCCATTACCAACAGCAAGAACTTCACCAGTACTTGGCTTTTCTGTTGCTGAATCAGGAATGACGATACCGCCAGCTGTAGTACGCTCTTCTTCCTTACGTCTGACTACCAGACGATCATGCAAGGGACGAATATTCATTTTGCTATTCTCCTAAATTGGTTATGATTTAAAATACCCTTCTAGCCTACGAGCTAGCCGGTCAGAATTTCCTGTGAGTTAGCACTCTCAACAAGCGAGTGCTAATAATAGTCAGCAGTTCATCTTAGTCAAGCCATTTGGGGGTAAAATGAAGAGTTTCAAGCCGCTTGTTGAAAAATAAATATTTGAAGACGACTTGAAGCCTATAACTCGACTGAACTGCCAGACGATGTCAGTCAACGGCAGCTAGATTGAATGCATAAAAGTTCCGAGTATATAAATTGACGCAATAAAATAATAGCTAGTCTTCGCGAGTATAATTAACGCCGTCTATCACATTGGCATCTTTAGTCGATTTTTTTGTCGTAGAATCAAGCGGTGGACCTGAGTGCGAGTTGAATGGTCTACTAGAACTGAATGGTGTTTGTACAAATCGTCCTGACGACATAAATGATGTCACAATTTTACGCACTAGCCAGGATCTGGTCGGCGGCAGTAACAATAAAAAACCAACGGCATCGGTAAAAAATCCGGGTGTTAGCAAGAAAGCGCCGGCCACGACCAGTCCCATTCCTTCGAGCATTTCCTGAGCGGGCACCTGCCCTGTTTGCATTTTTTCCTGAGCACGCGTTAAGGTCGACACGCCTTGTATTTTAAGCAACCTAACACCGATCACAGCGGTTAGCACCACCAGTAGAATAGTCCATGGCGCACCGATGATGCCGCCCACTTGAATGAGAAAAAATATTTCTACTATGGGAACCAACAAAAATATTATCGTGAAAACTGGAAACATATAACCCTCGTGACTACACTAGTGACTTGTTTGGTTCGCATTCCAAATGAGTGGTGCAAATAGGCTGTTTAAAGTAGATTGCTATACCTATTGAGTATACACCGCACAATACACTTCAAAAATTAATAATGTGTTAATAAAGCATAGATATGATCGCTTTTCGACTCTTTCAATGGTTTGCTTGGAATGACATTGGCAGTAAAAGCCCTAATCATTTAAAAAATCGAAAATAAATCTAAACATTTCGAACTGAATACACTCTGACTAGAGTTGAATCAATTAATGCCGAATTTATTAAGAATAATTCACCCTAATTCACTCAATACGCCTTAACTCACCACACCTTAATTCACATATGAAACATAACCGATAAAATGACTGTTTTAAAAACCTTCAAAACAAGACCGATCGCCTGGTTCTTGTCGCTCATATTGATCGCCGTATCGTCTATCGTATCAGCCATACAGGATGATGAACTACTCCGACCCGAGCAGGCCTTCCAGTTAACCGCCAAGGTAGAAGGCAATAACCTGATTGCCGAGTATGACATTGCGCCTGGTTACTATATGTACCGCAAGCGTTTCAAGTTCGACGTTGAGAACGAGGGTGTCAGCTTTTCCGAGCCAGTCATTCCAGCGGGTAAGGTAAAACAAGATGAATTTTTTGGCGAGGTCGAAACCTATCGCGATAGCCTTAGAATCGAGCTGCCCTTTCTTAATAATGACCTTAATAACAGCCCATCCCTAACAACACTTAGGGTGAAAGCAACGGGACAAGGCTGCGCTGATATTGGCATCTGTTATCCACCGCTCGATCAACTATTGATTGTTTCAATCGGCCCTAATCAAAAAATAAACGAAACAATTATAGCCATGCCTTATGTGGCAACACCCGCTATCGCCCAATCCAATAACATCAATACGGCCGAAAACGGCTCAGTATTACAAAACTTACTTTTCAGCGATACGAGTCAACCAGCCCAACAAAGCAATAATTTTTCTTCCGATTTAGCATCGAGCACAAATACCCTATCAGAGTTGCAATCGCTCGGTGATCTCATTGGTTTAGCCGACGAAGAAGCAATCCCACATTCAGACAACGCATTCATGTTGACCGCAACATTAGACGCGATTGATCGTATCGATACCGACATCACTATAATACCCACCGCTTATCTGTATCGGGACAAGGTGGACATCAAGCTGATCAGTGGCAATGGTCACTCCATAGGCCAATTAACCAAACCCACTGGTGATAAGAAAAATGATGAGTTCTTCGGTCTAACCGAGGTTTATCACGATAGGTTGCAACTTTCTATTCCCATATCTTCGGTGGCTAATGCTTCTCCAAGTTATACCTTAGCTTATAGCTATCAAGGCTGTATTGAAGATCGCATTTGCTATCCGCCTATTACCAAATACCTCACGGTAAATGGCAATACCAATACGGTTGCTATTTCAGATCAACCACCCCAAACAGCGCAACCTAAAGTTAACGCTTCGTCTACTCCAGTGGTATCTCAGGTGGTATCTCAGGCGGCATCTCAGTCAGAGCAAGACCAATACGCACAGCTATTACTACAAGACAAAAGTCTTTTTCTGGTTATTGGGTTATTCTTTCTAGCGGGTATTGGCCTAACTTTCACACCTTGTGTATTTCCAATGATTCCTATTTTATCAAGTATTATTGCCGGCCAGGGAGAAAAAGTCAGCACACGCACCGCTTTCAATCTCTCGCTAGTTTACGTACTTGCAATGGCAGTTACCTACGCTTTAGTGGGTGCTATCGTCGGCTATTACGGTGCTGAATATAACATTCAAATATGGTTCCAGGATCCGATTATTCTGACCATTTTTGCCGCCATTTTTATGCTGCTAGCTTTATCTATGTTTGGCTTTTACGATCTTCAAATGCCAAATGCGATACAGAGCCGCATTACCGCATTTAGCAACAAGCAGGAAGGCGGATCACTCGCAGGTGCGGGTGTCATGGGGCTTTTCTCAGCTATTATTGTTGGCCCTTGTATTACCGCACCTCTGGTCGGTGCATTACTATTTATATCTCAAACCCAAAACTGGCAGCTCGGCGGCTTGGCTTTGTTTGCGCTCGGTATCGGCATGGGCACACCGTTATTATTGATCGGTACATCCGCGGGAAAAATCCTGCCTCGGGCCGGTGGTTGGATGGATACCGTCAAATCGGTGTTCGGTGTTGTCATGCTCGCCATGGCGATTTGGTTACTTGAGAGAATTTTGCCAACTGCAGCCACTATGGCGCTCATTGGCATGCTCACCATCACCTCAGCTATCTATATGGGTGCACTAGAAAAACTGTCCCAACCAGTGAGTGGCTGGCGCAAATTGTGTAAAGGGCTTGGTATTATTCTATTGATTTACGGTGCTGTTTACTTAATAGGTGCCGCGTCTGATAGCAAAGACTTAATACAACCTTTGAAGGGAATTGCCAGTGGCATGAAATCTGGTAATTCACTAAACCAATCCAATGACAATCAATCAGATCATATAAATTTCAAACAGATTAAAGGCACAGAAGGTTTAAAAAGAGCTTTGAGTGAATCGGTGGCTGGCAATAAAACCACCATGCTCGATTTTTATGCTGACTGGTGTATTTCCTGTAAAGAGATGGAAAAATATGCCTTTACTCACCCCGACGTGCTGGCATCGCTTGATCAGGTTTCAACAATACAGGCTGATGTGACGGCCAACGATTCGATTGACTCGGCCTTTATGAATTCGCTCGGTATTTATGGCCCACCAGCCATACTGTTTTTCGATAAGAAGGGCATTGAAATACGAAACCGTCGCGTCGTGGGTGAAATGTCTGGGCAAGACTTTGCTGTCCATGTAAAGTCGACTTTTCGATAGCCTCTACCTATGCCGATAGAGCCAAAAGTAGGGCCTATTGCATGAATAACTTATATGAATAGCTTAAATGAATAAGAATACAACCATTCTCATCCTGGTCAGCCTTGGGTCACTATTAGCGGGTGCTGGCTTGTTTAATTTATCCACATCCAACCCTGAGATTGCGACTAAAAACACTCAGCCAACACCTGAAAAGCAGCGCGCTAAAATATCACTCGAAGCCATCCCGCTAACCGACTTAGATGGCAATCAGAAACTCATTGGAAACTGGCAACAACCCGTTTTAATTGTCAATTTCTGGGCACCTTGGTGCGCCCCTTGCCGTGAGGAAATTCCAGCCCTTATCGCATTGCAAAGTGAATTCCAAGGTCAGGTTCAGGTGCTTGGACTGGCGCTCGATAGCGAAGAGAATGTCCGTAGTTTTGAATCCGAATATGGCATGAATTACCCATCTTTCCTGGCGGGCAATCAAATATCGATGTATAACGCGGCCTTCACGAACAAAAGCGGCAGTTTGCCTTTTACCGCAATTATTAATCCGCAACGAAAAATTCATTACTCGCACACGGGTAAAATCACCTTAGATCAATTACGTGAAGAACTAACACCATTATTAAAAGCCGGCAGTTGAAACAGATCGGTGAAACAGATACAGTTAACCTTAATATTGTCGACAACTTCGCTAAATAGGTAAATAACACACATAACTGGACTCTATATTCCGACTATGTGAGAATCCCTTACTCTTTACAAAAATAAGCGTTTCGACGTATATAAACTTATAAGATGTCAAAAATACTGGTCATACATGGCCCAAACCTGAATATGCTTGGAAGCCGAGAACCTGAGACTTATGGTTCCGACACCCTCGCCAGCATTAACCAGACGCTAGCACAAATAGCTGAACAAAATGGTCTACAGCTAGAGTCATTTCAATCTAATTCAGAAGGTGAAATTGTCAGTTGCATTCAACAGGCAGTCGACAATCAATTTCAATTTATTATTATCAATCCTGCAGCTTACACACACACTAGCATCGCCATTCGAGATGCTTTTTTAGCGACTCGTATTCCATTCATTGAAACCCATTTATCCAATGTTCATGCACGTGAAGAATTTCGATCGCATTCTTATCTTTCTGATATTGCCGTTGGTGTTATTTGTGGGTTTGGTAAAAACAGTTACCTGCTAGCACTTGAAGCTGCAATCCTTTATTGCAATCAATCCAATATCCACATAGATCAACCCGAATAAATTTACCCAGACAAATAAGCCCAGAGAAATCAATTAAGACAAACTAATTAAGAGAATTCAATAATGGATATTCGTAAAGTCAAAAAATTAATAGAGCTGCTTGAAGAATCAGGCATCGCAGAGCTCGAAATAAAAGAAGGTGAAGAATCAGTGCGCATTAGCCGCTATTCAGCTACAGCGCCAGTCATGCAGATGGCCGCGCCAGCCATGGCCGCTGCGCCAGTCGCTGCGGCTGCACCTGCCGCCATAGCAGCAGAGGCTGCACCAGCAGCAGCTGATATGGCTGGCCAGCAGATCAAGTCTCCTATGGTTGGTACTTTTTATGCGTCTGCATCGCCTACATCGGGACCATTTGTCAGTGAGGGCCAAAAAGTTAAGGTCGGCGATACGCTTTGCATTATTGAAGCAATGAAAATGATGAATCAAATTGAAGCCGATAAGTCAGGTACGATTCGATCAATCATAGTAGAAAACGGCAGCCCCGTTGAGTTTGATCAAGTTCTGTTCATCATCGAGTAACAGCTATCATGCTAGAAAAAATAGTCATTGCCAATCGAGGTGAAATTGCACTTCGAATCCTACGCGCCTGCCGTGAAATGGGTATTAGGACAGTTGCTGTCCACTCCACCGCTGATCGCGATCTTAAACATGTTCGACTCGCCGATGAATCGGTTTGCATCGGACCTCCTTCATCGCTTCATAGTTACCTGAATATTCCAGCTATAATTTGTGCTGCTGAGTTGACCAATGCGTCCGCAATTCATCCTGGTTATGGTTTTTTGTCTGAAAACGCCGAGTTTGCTGAGCAGGTTGAATCGAGCGGGTTCAAATTTATTGGCCCAAGCGCAGCATCGATTCGTGTCATGGGAGACAAGGTGGCAGCGATTAGAGCCATGAAAGTAGCAGGTGTTCCAACTGTGCCTGGTTCTGATGGGCCACTCACTGATGACACCGAGGCAAGCCTGGCGCATGGCCGTAGAATTGGTTATCCAGTTATTATCAAGGCAGCCGGCGGTGGTGGTGGTCGAGGTATGCGCGTTGTGCATGAAGAGAAAAGTCTTCTCAGCTCGATCCAATTAACCAAGTCAGAAGCGGCTGCGGCATTTAACAACGATATTGTTTATATGGAAAAATTTTTAGGCTCTCCAAGACATGTTGAAATTCAGGTCATGGCCGATTCTCATGGAAACGCTATTCATCTGGGTGAGCGAGATTGCTCGATGCAACGCAAACACCAGAAGGTAGTTGAAGAAGCACCAGCACCTGGCATCACGCTAGAACAACGAAACAGAATTGGTGATCGTTGCGCCAAAGCTTGTACCCAGATGGGCTACGAAGGGGCTGGTACTTTCGAGTTTCTTTATGAAAATGACGAATTTTATTTTATTGAGATGAATACCCGTGTTCAGGTTGAACATTGCGTGACTGAAATGATTACTGGCGTCGATATCATCAAAGAACAAATTTTAGTCGCTTCCGGCAATAAATTACGTTACACCCAGGATGACATTCAAATTAAAGGACATGCAATTGAATGTCGAATCAATGCTGAAGACTCTAAAACATTCCTGCCATCACCTGGCAAAATCACCTTATATCATGCACCTGGAGGTGCCGGTGTGCGCATGGATTCGCATATCTATAATGGTTATACTGTTCCACCCTATTATGATTCAATGATTGGCAAGCTGATTACTTGGGGCAATACCCGTGAATCGGCCATTGCGCGTATGAAAGGCGCTTTATCTGAAATCGTTATTGAAGGCATCAAAACCAATATCGATTTACAGAAAGATATTTTAAGCGACAAAAATTTCGCAGCTGGTGGCACCAACATCCACTATCTCGAAAAGAAACTGGGTCTCGACTAAACCGATTTAAGGAATTTTCAATGGCCTGGTGGCAACTCAGTGTTCAATCTAGCGCAGCCGAGCTCGAACAAACAGAAAATAGTTTGCTCGAGCTCGGTGCTGTTGCAATCACGCTCAGTGATGCAAAAGACGAACCTCTATACGAACCGCTGCCCGGTGATACACCCGTTTGGCAACATTCGATCGTCACCGGTTTGTTCACCCAAGAGCAGTCACTCGAAGTCCTTTATGACGGTTTGATTCAGTGCCTGCCTGAACATCAAATCCATACTGCCAAAAAGACGATAGTCGACGATCAGGACTGGAGTCGGGTTCACTTACAATATTTCAAGCCTATTCAGTGCGCACACAAACTTTGGGTTGTGCCAAGCTGGCATGAAGCGCCCGATCCATCAGCGGTTAACATTCAATTAGATCCTGGTCTGGCTTTTGGTACAGGTGGGCATGCAACTACAGCGCTTTGTTTGAGCTGGTTGGGCCAAAATGACATTAAAAATCAATCCGTCATCGATTATGGATGTGGCTCTGGCATATTAGCCATTGCAGCCTACAAATTAGGCGC
>JBLILW010000099.1:0-8733 GCA_047638435.1 Urechidicola sp. | reverse complement strand
TGTGTGTAAGTATTTATTCCTCTGGTTAGATATCGGCCCGACTGACTGGACTTGCACTGCAAGTAACGGCAAAGAGTTTCCGTTAACAGGCAAGTTTTCACCGACAACCGGAAGCTCAGAGCTCATGACCATGGGATTAGCTTCAGGGAAAAAGGATGTCATCACACTATTGGGTATGAGCTCACTTTTGCCTATCTCATCGAAAATTAAGCCTCCGGTAATATCGTTATTATTATTTTCAACTAGTTGCAACTTACTCTTAGATTCAGATTGAGAATTTTCCTGCATCATTGAACGGAAGTTTTTCTCGCCAATATCGCTAGTTGCATTTGCACTTGACGCTGATATGGGCGCTGCAGGTGCTTTTATATCGGTTAGTAACACATTCATTTTATATCCAGTCCAAGTATTTAACCTTCTATTGTCTCTAAATGGTGCGTTTGTAATTTCAAAAAGCAATGAGAGACCTATGGTTTAAACTAGATGCATCATGCGTGCCATTTATTTATTTTTATGGTTTGCGGCTCTGATTTTTCTATTTTAGGGTTTTACGTTGTGACAATTCATCCATCACTTTCTGTTCTATTTTATCTTCCTGTAAACGCTCTGCTTTATTTAAATTATCAACAACCTTATGCATTACTTTTGAGTTAATGCGAGTTGATTGCCAAGTTTTCCGCTTATGGTCCAATGCTTGCCTACGCTTTTCTACAATATCGCCCTGTTGATTGATAGTTTGATCAAGTTGGTCGATAAAGCGCTTAAATTCCCGTAATTCAAGCGATGAATAGGTCATGTTTATCTGCGATTGTTTATTGAGATATTCAGTTTTGTAAGTTTCCAACTGTTCAACCTTTTTCAGCTCCATTTCCAGTTCATTTTTACAAATTGCCATTGCTTGCAATGCTTGTCGCTCTTTTTTGTCAGTATGGGAAACTACCGGTTTTAGGCGTTCAATACGTGTCATAACTTACCGAATCTTCTGGTTTTGAATTGTTTGCTGTACTTGCTCTTGCCCTCGTCCTTGAACGGATAAAAGGTCTGGTTGCTTAAGGACATTTTCTAACTGAGCATAGCTATCCGTAAAAGTAACCGGTTGTTTCATATCCTGTGACAAAAAGGTTTTAAATTCAGGTTGCATTTTGATCGAATAGTCAATGCTGGCGTCTGATCCTGTTTGGTAGGCCCCGACATTAATCAAATCACGGTTTTGTTGATAACGACTGTAGGTACTTTTGAACTCTTGCATTAGCTTCAGATGTAACGGTGAGACTATATGCGGCGCAAGACGACTTATCGACGCTTCGACATCGATAGCGGGATATTGACCCGATTCAGCCAGTTGACGAGATAATACAATATGACCATCGAGTATTGCGCGGGCTGAGTCAGCGATTGGATCATTATGATCATCGCCTTCGACCAATACGGTATAAAATGCGGTAATGGAGCCGGCACCTTTTGCACCATTTCCCGCTCGCTCTACTAACTGCGGTAACTTGGCAAAAACTGAAGGCGGGTAACCTTTGGTGGCCGGTGGCTCACCAATGGCGAGTGAAATTTCTCTTTGAGCCTGTGCAAACCGGGTGAGTGAATCCATTAGGAGTAAAACATTTTTACCTTGATCACGGAAGTATTCGGCAATGCTGGTCGCTTGCATCGCACCATGGATTCTCATCAGTGGCGATGTATCGGCGGGTGCTGCAACGACGACTGATTTTTTCAGTCCCTCCTCGCCTAAAATCTCTTCAACAAATTCTTTTACTTCTCGTCCGCGTTCACCGATCAACCCTACGACGACAATATCGGCTTCGGTATATTTAGTCATCATGCCGAGCAGTACGCTTTTACCGACACCACTACCGGCAAACAAACCCATACGTTGCCCTCTGCCTATCGTTGATAAAGCATTAATGGCGCGCACACCCACATCTAATACATCCCGAATGGGGCTACGATTTAATGGGTTAAGTTGCTGCCCTTCTAAAGGAGTTTTATCCATTGAGCTGATGGGGCCTTTGCTATCGAGTGGTCGACCCTGGCCATCGATCACTCTACCGAGTAGTTCTGAACCGACCGAAACATCTGATGAACTTTTGGTGGGAATAACTCTGGCGTTTGGTACGAGTCCTCTAACTTCGTTGGTTGGCATCAGGTAAAGGCTTCCACCAGAAAAACCAACCACTTCAGTTTCTACTCGATCGCCATTTTCGGTGATGACATCACATTTGGCCCCAATGGGTGCCTGACAGCCTTCGGCCTCGAGGGTTAAACCAACCATGCGTGTTAGTATGCCTTCGACGACTGGCTTACCGACCAATTTACCGCGTTTAGCCGCTCTATCGAGAGCGCTACACCACTGTGCAGTTGCCTTTGCAATTAGCGGGTCAGGTTTTTCTTCATTGGTTGAATTTGGTTGCATGAGTGTCTAGCTAGTCTTCTTCACGCTTACCACCCAGCACAGAAGAAGCCAGTGCTGCTAATCGGTCTTCTAGTGTTGCATTGATGCTTGATAATTCTGATTTGATTTTGCAACCACCTTGGCTGATCATTGGGTCTTCGATGAGCTTCCAGCTTTGCTCTTCATTGTCAGATTCTATCGATAACGCAGTGCGAACCAAACTTGCGTCTTCCGGATGCAAAAATATGCGTATACCGCGTGCATTGCCAGGTAGTAGTTCAACCGATTCTCGGATCAAACCAATGATTTCGCCGGGTTCGATTTTAAGCTCTCGCCTCACTAGCTGTTGCGCTAGTGTGACCACAACCAGACTTAATTGTTGCTCTACTTCCTCATTAAGTGATTTGAGTGGGTGTTCAAAAAAATCAATCAACTTCAGTAGTCTCTTCTGGGCTACCATTGCCTGTTCAGCCGCTAGTTTTAGCCCTTCTTGATATCCTTCGTCCTGAGCATCTTTGCGCCATTGTTCAATTTCATCTGCGGTTGGAATGCCAGGCCTTTGTTCCGGTTCAGGCACAATTTCACGATTCCGAACCACCTTATTGGGATCGGCTGTCATGTTAGGGGCTTGCCATTTTTCAGTTTGACTCATTTAAACCATTTCCTCACCACCACCAGAGAGTGTAATTTCTCCAGATTCTTCCAACCTGCGTGCGATGGCTAAGATTTCCTTCTGGGCTGCCTCAACTTCACTTAGTTTAACTGGGCCTTTTGCTTCCATATCTTCTACTAGCATTTCTGCTGCACGAGATGACATATTCTTCAGGAATTTCTGTTGAAATTCATCATCGACGCCTTTTAAGGCGAGCGTTAGCAAGTCAGTAGACACTTCGCGCATCATGGTTTGAACACCACGATCATCAATTTCTCGGAGGTTATCGAATACAAACATTAAGTCCTGAATCTTGATCGCAAGGTCTTCATTATCGGCGGTGAGCTCTTCCATTAGCTTCGATTCTATTGAAGACTCTATGTAGTTTAGAATGTCTGCCGCTGTCTTCTCGCCGCCCACCATCGATGATTTAACGTTCACATTATCGCTAAAATATTGTTCCATGATAGAATCCAGCTCCTTAATGGCCGCTGGCTGCACTCCATCAAGGGTTGCGATACGCATTAATATTCCTGAACGCGTATTTTCGGGTAGGTGTGTTAATACTTGAGCAGCGCTATCAGACTCAAGATAAGACATCACAATCGCGATAATCTGTGGATGTTCAAATCGTATGATTTCAGCGATCGATTTTGGGTCCATCCACTTCAGTGATTCTAATCCGTTACTGCCACTCCCCATTAAAATGCGGTCAATCACGTTACTGGACTTATCACCCAAGGCCTTTTCAAGCATACCTCTGATATAGCTGTCGTTACCTATCCCGAGCGCAGTTTGGGATTCGAGCATATCAAAAAAATTATCGATGACTTCTTCAACCATGGGGCGCGATATGTCGGCCATGGTGGCCATGGTGGAACCAAGCGACTGCACTTCTTTAGGATTCATGTGCTGCAGTATTTGAGCAGCAACCTCCTCGCCCAGAGTTAACAACAATATGCCGGCTTGTTCGCTGCCGGACATTTTTTTTATGCCATTATTCTGTTTATCTGGTTCAGCCATTATGATTCAGCCACCCAATTTTTCATGACATTGGCAACGCGAGCTGGATCCTCAACTACGAGTGATCGCGCCATGTTAACTTTTTGATCATAGGTTGCATCTTTTCGTCGCATCGCTGCTGCTGGGTTGTTAGGGTCGTCAGATAAGTTCGGTAGCCCCATAGAATTCCTTCCTCCACCTCCCTCTCCTGCGGCAGCTCCACCTTGAGACATCGAAGATGATGTGCCCCTTTCAGCGTTACTATTCGTTGCAAGCGCCTGAGATTGTGCTTCTACTTCGATTCTATTTGGCAATAGCGTTCGAAGAAAAGGTCGACCAAACATCAGGTATATGATGAGCAGACCAATGGCTCCAAGCACTTGTTTAGCCAGATTAAGTATCCAGGATTCATTTAACAGGCTTTGCCACCAAGGCGTCTGGACTATAACTTCAGGCTCTATTTGCAAGAAGGATGTGTTGATCACACTGACTGAATCACCACGATTTTCGTCAAAGCCGATCGTCTCTTTAACCAGCCTCACGAAGCGTGCAATATCCTCATCTGAATAGGCGGTTTTTTCGATACTGCCATCTGCGGCAATGGTTGATTTATCATCGATGACAACCGCGACTGATAGACGCTGAATTGATCCCACCTGACTATTGGTATGGCTGATGATTCGGTCGACTTCAAAATTACGAGTAGACGAACTATTTTGGCTGGTAGGGCTAAGCGCTTCTGTACCGGCCAATTCTCCAGCCCCATCGGGTTCGGTGGTACCTTCGCCTGGTGGCTGGTTACTTAAAGCGCCTGGAATGCCAAGAAGCTTCGACAGGCTACTATTTTTTTCTTCTGATATCTGCTCACTTCGAATAACACTTCTTTCAGGATCAAATGCTTCTCGAGTTGATTCTACCTCAGAGAAATCAAGTTGCGCAGCCACTTGAGCATTCACCTTACCATTGCCAACTATCGGCTGTAGTAAGTTGATGATTCGATCAGCCATATTGTCTTCAAGCAGACGAGAGTAATCGTATTGTTTGCTGGTCTGAGCCATGCCGGCATCGTCATCGTGCGTTAGCAACCGACCAAACTGGTCTACAACGGCTACTGCACCGCCTTCTAGCATGGGTATACTGGACGCTACCATTTGCACTATGGCATCGACCTGCCCAGGGCTCAAGACTCGACCAGGGTAGAGTTTGATAACGACGGATGCACTCGGTTTTACACGGTTACGAATAAAGATCGATTGTTTTGGCATCGCTAAATGAATACGGGCCTTTTCGACGCTGCGAATGGACTCTACGGACCGCACGAGCTCCGCTTCTAATGCATGATTGTATCGAGCAGTTTCGATAAATTGACTGGTGCCTAATCCCTGGTCTCCCTGTAACATTTCCATACCCTGAGTGGTAGTTCCTGGTAATCCCTGCGCTGCCAGTTTTAACCTTGCTTCGGGTAGCTTGGTCTGATCAACCATGATCGAACCTGAACTTGCATCGAGCTTAAAATCGATATCACTTGTGGTTAAAACATCGACAATTTGGGCTGTATCCTGGCCCGACATATTGCTATATAAAGGCGCATAGTTCGGTTCGGATGTCCACAAGGCAACTACTGTTCCAATCGCCACTGCAGCGGCTAAACCAATCAGTCGTCCGACATGACGAACCGCACGAGATTGTGCAAATGCATCAATTGGGTTCATTGCAGAACCAGTAGGTGCTCCGTTATTTTGCCCTGAGGGTTGTTGATTTAAAGCTGCTTGAGCCATCGTTCTATACCGGCATGTTCATAACATCTTTATACGCATTGAGTAGCTTGTTACGTACTTGACTCAATGCTTCGAATGAAATTCGTGATTTCTGAACGGCAATCATCACTTCTGACAAGTCAACTGTGTCGTCACCCATTTCGAATGCTTTCTTCATGCCACTAGCCTCCATTTGGGTTTCGTTCACCTGGTTAATGGCTTTCGCCATCATGCTCGAGAAGCTAGTGCCATCGTCAGTTTTTTGTTCAAGCGGTTGCATCTTGCCTTGCGACATTGATTCAAGCGTTTGCATTTGGCTAATCAGGCTAGCCTGGCTGATATTATTCATCGCTATCTCCTCCAGTCATGTTCTTGACGTATTGAACGAGTGATTGCCCACTCTGTTTCGATATCGTTCTAAAAAGTAATTTTTTTGACATTTTAATCATGTAGATTGCCAATTTTGTCACCGATATTTAATATTAGCAAAATTCAAGCCAATTTTGATAAGCGGTTTGATACTGGAAGTCAAAGTTTGGCGCCCATTAAGTTTGAGGTAATAACCAGGTGTTTGCTGCCCCGTACCTAGGTGCAAGTCATACTTGGGATAAATCTATTGCGGAAAACCCAGTTTGGGCAGATTTTTCGATCCATTTTCTAAATAGAACAACTATTCGCCTCATTCGATCAAAAAATCTGAATCAAAATGAATTACCCTCGCTAAGATTACCTAAGTCCGACAGACTCCTGATATAGAAAGTGAATCTCGGGCATTGAGCATGGTTTAAAAAGAAGGGAGGTACATAAGATTAGTGAGTATATCCGGCACCGTTGTATTGGCTATAAGATGCCGAATAAACGTTTCTTATATTATATTGGTTTAGGTTATATTGGATTAGTTACTCGACAACCAAAGCACCCGCATCACGCAATCTGGCTAGTTTATAGCGTAGCGTCCTGGGGCTGATACCTAGCTTTTCAGCTGTTTTTTTGCGACTGCCTTTAAATCCACGCAGGGTTTCGATAATGACTTCGGTTTCTCTATCACGTAAATCATTATGCAAAATGCCACTGTCGTCGCTGGGTGGGTTTACATTCGACTGGCTCATAGTGAAATCCAGTGACGGTGATTCGATCATGATATCGGCCGCATTAATTTCATTGCCCTGCTTTAATATCAGTGCGCGTTGAATAACATTGTCGAGCTCTCGTACATTGCCACTCCATCGATGCTGGCTCAGTAATTCACAGGCAGCGTCCGAAATTTGAATTCGTTGTCCTGCCGCTCGATTGTATTGTTCGAGTATTTTTTGAGCTAAAGGAATAATGTCACCAATACGTTGGCGTAATGGTGGTATGGTGATGGGGAAAACATTCAATCGGTAGTATAGGTCTTCACGAAACCTCTTTTCAGTGACTTCTTTTTTCAAGTCTCGATTACTGGTAGCAATAATTCGGACATCAAGGTTGATTGTTTTCGAACTACCAAGGCGCTCGACTTCCTTCTCTTGAATGACTCTGAGTATTTTCGCCTGCAGTCCAAGATCCATTTCAGTAATTTCGTCGAGCAATAAGGTGCCACCCTGTGCTTGTTCGAATTTGCCAATGCTTGATTTCACAGCCCCCGTGAATGCGCCTTTTTCATAACCAAACAAGGCTGCTTCAAGCATATTCTCAGGTATGGCGGCGCAGTTAATTGCGATAAACGCTTGACCTCGTCGCTCAGATTGTTGATGAATATAGCGTGAATAAACTTCTTTTCCGACGCCACTTTCGCCGTTCAGTAACACTGTGGCTTCTGTATTGGCAACACGGCTGGCCATTTTTAAAGTGTCGATGCTGATAGGGTCGACTGCAACCGGTGCTTCATTACTGGCACCTGGTTTAATCATTTGCTTCTTTAGGGTGTTTAACAAGTTGCCTACTTCGAATGGTTTCACTAGGTAATCAACTGCTCCCGCTTGAATCGCGTCCACGGCTTGAGGTATCGAGCCATAAGCGGTCATTAAAATGACGGGGATATTGAGCTGTTTTTTCTGAATTGAAGCGAGCAATTCGTAACCATTACCAGGGCTCATCTGTACATCACTTAATACTAATGAAACTGTATCGGTTAATAAGAATTGTTCCGCCGCTTGCCCGTTTTCAACGTCTTTAAAACTTATCTTGTTGATGTCAAGCATGTCGCAAATGGCTTCGCGTAGACCTGCGTCATCTTCAACTACCAGTACATCTATCATTCAACTGTCCTTTGATCGTGGTGTATTATTGGTTTTTATGGGACTTTTGTTTGCATTACTAATTTGCGACTTCAAGCCTTGAAGATAAGGCAGCTGAATTCTAAACCGCGTGCCAACGCCGGGTCGAGAAGCGACGCTAATAGACCCTTCATGTGATTCTATGACTGACTTGACGACCGCAAGGCCTAAACCAGTGCCATCAATTTTAGTCGTGAAGAACGGGTCAAATAAATGACGACGCATTTGAACATCCATGCCACATCCACGGTCATCAACAGTGATAAGCAAGTGACCTTTGTTGGATAGCGTAATTTTAATGCTAATGGTTGGCTTTATATCGGATGCGTCGAGGGCATTCATACACAAGTTGCCGAGCGCCCCTAGCAGTGCATCTTTATTGCCCTGCAACCTTAACGATTGATAATTATTTGATATTGTCAGGCTAGCGCCTTTTTGTTCCAGCATGGGCACAAGTTGTTCTTGTAACTCAGCTAGCAATGCTCCGATAGAAAACTGGCTCATATTAAATTGGCCACCGTGTGCAAATACGAGCATGTCGTTGATTATTTTTTCGATGTGTTTGATTCTAGCCAGCGCCTTTTCACTAAAGCGCAGATGGGTATCTTGATCTAGATTGCTTTCAACGATTTGCGATAAATACAACATGGCCGATGCGAGCGG
>JBLILW010000098.1:0-8764 GCA_047638435.1 Urechidicola sp. | reverse complement strand
GGGGGTAGTGCAAGCTCTTCAGCAATGTGAGTGTTTCTGATTGCACCTGCTTCATCCAAACTTTTACCTTTGATCCATTCGGTTACCAATGAACTTGATGCAATAGCAGAACCACAACCATAGGTTTTGAATTTCGCATCCTGAATGATACCGTCGTCACCTACTTTAATTTGTAGTTTCATTACGTCACCACAGGCAGGGGCTCCTACCATTCCAGTGCCAACTGATTGATCATCTTCTATAACACCAACATTGCGTGGATTTTCGTAGTGATCGAGTACTTTTTCGCTATATGCCATGACTATTACCTCTAATTATATTAGTGATTAAGGATTAAGGATTAATGTGCTACCCATTCAACAGAATTCAAGTCGACACCATCTTTATACATATCCCAAAGTGGCGATAAGCTGCGTAATTTTTCTACTGCTTTTTTAACTAGTTCGACTGTATAATCAATTTCATCGAGCGTCGTAAATCGGCCAATAGTGAAACGAATCGAACTATGTGCCAGTTCGTCATTACGTCCTAAGGCACGTAATACATACGATGGTTCCAAACTAGCGGATGTACAGGCTGAACCTGACGACACCGCTAAATCTCTTAATGCCATAATTAGCGATTCGCCTTCGACGAAATTGAAACTAATGTTCAGATTACCCGCTATTCGCTGTTCAAAATCACCATTAACATAGACTTCTTCCATATCTTTCAGACCATCATATAAACGGTCTCGAAGCATCCTTATGCGGTCATTATCAGTCGCCATTTCTTCTTTTGCTATTCTAAACGCTTCTCCCATACCAACTATTTGATGGGTTGCTAAAGTGCCTGATCTAAGGCCACGTTCGTGTCCTCCACCGTGCATTTGTGCTTCCAGACGGATGCGTGGCTTACGCCTAACAAAAAGAGCCCCGATGCCCTTTGGTCCATAAGCTTTATGGGCACAGAAAGACATTAAATCAACTTTTAAAGTAAACAAATCAATTTCGACCTTGCCTGGTGACTGAGCTGCATCAACATGAAAAATAATTTTATTTTCGCGAGCAAACTCGCCTATTGCAGCGATATCTTGAATGACACCAATTTCATTATTAACATGCATAACAGAAATAATAATTGTTTCACTAGTAACGGCTGCTTTTAACTTATCCATCGATAGCAGACCTGTTTCTTCTGGCTCCAGATAAGTAACGTCGAAACCTTCTCTTTCTAATTGACGGCAGGTATCCAATACCGCTTTGTGCTCAGTCTTAACAGTTATAATGTGGTTACCTTTTTTGCGATAGAAGTGAGCAGCACCTTTAATAGCTAAATTATTAGACTCCGTGGCACCACTAGTCCAAACGATTTCACGATGATCTGCACCGATCAGGTCAGCTACTTGCTGTCGTGCTAAATCTACTGCCTCTTCTGCTTTCCAGCCAAATTCATGGCTCCTTGATGCAGGGTTACCAAACTCACCTTCTAATGTTAGGTACTGAGCCATCTTTTTCGCCACACGGGCATCTATTGGCGTAGTTGCACTGTAATCAAGGTATATAGGAAGGTTGATCTTATTCACAAATTTTTCTCCAATCAGACTAATGCTTGTGTTCGATTAATAAACCGGCCATATAAAATGTCCTGTTTTTTGACCAATTCATTTATTTCAGGACGATTGACGTACTGATCAAGTTTAATTCCACTTAAAAATTCATATAACCGGCAGGAAAGATCAAACCACAATTGGTGAGTGAGGCACTTTTCACCCTTAGAACAATCGCCTTTGCCGCCACATTTGGTCATATCTAGCTTTTCATCAACCGATTGGATGATGTCAGCTATCGATATCTTATCGGCTGTTTTTGCTAGTCTGTAACCACCACCGGGACCTCTAACACCAGTAACCAAACCATGTTTACGTAACTTCGAGAAAAGCTGTTCAAGGTAAGATAAAGAAATACCCTGACATTGGGAGATTTCTGCCAAAGTCACAGGGCCCTGCTTTTCATGCAGTGCAATATCCATCATTGCGGTAACAGCGTATCGTCCTTTGGTTGACAGTCGCATTGGGTTTCTCTTAATTCCTGACTAATTCAGTCAAGTATTATATCGATGTGCCCATGTAGGTCAAGATGTATTTGATAGGTAGCAGAAGCGTGAGATTTTAATCGGTTTAAAAACAATGGTTTACAATGTCTTTCTAAAAACAACCTTAACTCAGGCCCTCACTTTTAAACGAGTTATAGGTTGAAAAAAATGCCCCTGATATAAGCAATAACCTAGCCATTTAAACAGGTAGCGATTAGTCGCCCATTTTTTAATGAGCAAATCATCGACAACGATTAAGCCCTGCGACCGTGAGTGCAAATGCTGAACCTCAACGACTTTAGCATCATGATACATTTTCAAGTGCAAATCGGGTTCATATAAATAACGCCCTGGCTTTCCAAACCGATAAGTCATACTGAGCATCGTTGTGTACTTGCATCTTTCATGAACATTAAGAAATAAGTCATTATGATCGACAACTGACGAAATCATGTTATCCGCCACACCTAAATCAGGTGCAATTTTACGCAACCGAATGTAGTTTTGTTCGTATAGGTCCATTAAACCAGAAAAACTTCTATTCGCTATTGATCGCCCTGATCGAATGGAATCTGTCTCAATCAACATTAAAGTTCTGCTTCATTTTTTTAATTTGATGCCTAAAAAGTAAATACTCTGTCGTAGAGTGAAATCTGTCAGATAACAACATAAGATTTTCAGAACTGCCTTTCTGACGCAGCTGGAGTATCAAAAACCATCGATTTGAATATAGCTTAAAGTGTTCGAAAGTCTGACTGATTCCTTCAATTTCTATCTGGATTTGACTTGTTCTAGTGTTTAAAGTTAGCGCGGTATTGATCGAAGATCTATATTGGCTGAAATCGGCATATAATAGTAAAAAAACCAATAATATCAGTCCAAATAGAATCCAACTACTAAAGTAGGTAGTAATTAGGATCAATACGATTAGATAAAAACTGAACAAGAACCTAAATAATTTTGATGATTGATTCAGGGTAAAATGATTTATTTCCGTCAATGGACAAGTGAAGTCTATCTTGGACTTTTAAGGGTTCTTAGAGTAACAATCAAACTTTGTATATTGTTATCGGGACAAGTTGTCTGTCCCAATAACAATGCGTAAAGATCTGGGTCTTGCATGTCTAGTAGATGTTTGAAGCTTTCTTTTTCTGTCTCCGATGCCATTACATATCGAGCATCAAGATATTGAGTCATCACAACATCGAGCTCTTTCATGCCTCGACGACATAACCAACGTAGACGTGATAATTCAGCCATTGCTCTGTTTAGACCCCGTTACCGTTTATACCTTACGCTCGACCATTAGCTGTTTAGTTGCAGCTATAGCCTTAGCAGGGTTTAAACCTTTAGGACAAACATCAGCGCAGTTCATAATGGTATGGCAACGGTAGAGTTTAAAAGGATCTTCCAGGTCGTCTAAGCGCTCACCCGTCGCTTCATCACGACTATCAACAATCCAGCGATAAGCATTTAATAGTGCTGCAGGGCCAAGAAATCGATCACTATTCCACCAGTAACTTGGGCAGCTGGTAGAGCAACAAGCGCATAGAATACATTCGTACAAACCATCCAGCTTTTCTCTATCTTCTTTTGATTGTAAACGCTCTCGATCTGGTGGTGTGGGAGAATCAGTTTTCATCCACGGTTCGACCGAGGAATATTGAGCATAGAAATTAGTCAGGTCGGAAACAAGATCCTTTACAACGGGTTGATGAGGCAATGGATAGACCTTGATATCGCCTTTAATATCAGAAATTGCTTTGGTACAGGCCAAAGTATTTCCACCATCGATGTTCATCGCACAAGAACCACAGATACCCTCACGACAAGAGCGACGCAATGATAATGATGAATCAACTTGATCTTTAATTTTTAATAAGCCATCGAGTACCATCGGGCCACAGGTATCCATGTCCACATCATAGGTATCAGTGTGAGGGTTTTCGCCAGTCGAAGGGTCGTAACGGTAAACGATAAAGCGTTTAATATTTTTGACACCACCGGCGGCCTTATAAACTTTGCCTTTTTTAACAATAGAGTTAACTGGTAATGAAAATTCTGCCATTGAAATAATCCTCTGTATTGCCTAGTAAACGCGTTTTTTGGGTGGTATCACTTCGGCTTCATCTGTCAGTGTGTACATATGTACAGGCCGATAATCGAAGTCCACTTTGCCTTTATCATCAACCCAAGCCAAGGTATGCTTCATCCAACTCTCATCATTACGATCTGGATAATCCTCACGCGCATGCCCTCCCCGACTTTCTTGTCGATTCAGCGCGCCCTGAATAGTTGCCTGTGCCTGCACTAGCAAGTTTTCGAGCTCTAGTGTTTCTACCAGATCTGTATTCCATATTAATCCGCGATCAGACACTTTAACATCGCTAAAACTGGCGAATACTTCGTCCATTTTTTCGACACCTTCTTGCATCGATTCACCGGAACGAAATACGGCTGCGTGCTTTTGCATCGTACGCTGCATATTGTCTCTAATTTTCGCAGTACCCGTACTGCCAGATGCGTTTCGCAAACGGTCAAATCTTTCGATAATAGCGGTACTGGCATCTTCAGCGAAGGGCTTGTGTGGGGCGCCTGGTGTGATTAATTCCGCGGCTTTTTTTGCTGCAGCACGGCCAAATACGACAATGTCTAGCAAGGAGTTCGAGCCGAGTCGGTTAGCACCATGAACCGATACACAAGCTGCTTCGCCAATGGCCATTAAACCTGGCACAACGGAATCAGGATCTCCATCTTTCACAGTGACAACTTCACCATGATAATTGGTTGGAATCCCACCCATGTTGTAATGCACGGTTGGTATTACTGGAATCGGTGCTTTTGTAACATCGACACCGGCAAAAATTTCAGCCGACTCAGAAATACCCGGTAGACGCTCATTAATCACTTCGGGTCCGAGGTGTTCTAAATGAAGGTTGATATGGTCTTTATCGGGACCGACACCTCTGCCTTCATTAATTTCAATCGTCATTGACCGGCTGACAACATCACGCGAAGCTAAATCCTTTGCATTGGGTGCATAGCGCTCCATAAATCTTTCGCCATCAGAATTCGTCAGATAACCACCTTCACCACGAACGCCTTCTGTAATAAGCACGCCGGCACCGTAAATACCTGTAGGATGAAACTGCACAAATTCCATATCTTGTAAAGGCAACCCAGCTCGAATGGCCATCGCACTGCCATCACCGGTACAAGTATGCGCAGACGTAGCGGAGAAATAGGCTCGCCCACAACCACCTGTTGCTAAAACGACTGTATGCGCACGAAAGCGATGTAGCTCGCCAGTTGATAAATCCCAAGCCATCACACCACGGCAAACACCTTCTTCCATAATCAAATCGATAGCAAAATATTCTATGTAGAATTCAGCTTTGTGCTTGAGGGACTGCTGATATAGCGTATGTAAAATAGCATGGCCGGTACGATCTGCTGCTGCGCAGGTACGTTGCGCCGTGCCCTCCCCAAAGTTAGTTGTCATACCGCCAAAAGGCCGTTGATAAATTTTACCTTCTTCAGTTCGAGAAAAAGGCACACCATAGTGCTCTAGCTCAATAACGGCCGGTACAGCCTCACGACACATATATTCAATAGCATCCTGATCACCAAGCCAATCAGACCCTTTGACTGTGTCGTACATGTGCCATTGCCAATTGTCGGGACCCATATTACCTAGCGCTGCACTCATTCCACCTTGCGCTGCAACTGTATGACTTCGTGTGGGAAATACTTTTGTAATGCAGGCAGTCGATAACCCTTCTGCTGCCATGCCAAGTGTGGCTCGAAGCCCTGCGCCACCGGCACCGACAATGACAACATCATGGCTGTGATCAATAATTTTATATTCCTGCGTCATATTCGCCTATGCTCCTAAAGCTATCTTTAATACTGCTACAACACCAATGACACCGAGCAGTAAGCATAAAAAAGTAATCAATATAATACTGACCAAACGGGTCGATTTTGTGGACACATAATCTTCAATTATGACTTGCAGTCCCAACTGAGCATGATAAAAAACAGCTATAATTAAAATAATCAAACCTATCGTTACTGCTGGGTGCTGAATGGTTGCTATCAAAGTTGCGTAGCCCACAGGCATAACTGCCAAACCAAATCCAAAACATAGAACTAGCGGTATCAAAATCAATGCGGTTAGTCGTTGCCGCCAAAAGTGGGTAGTTCCCTCTTTAGCTGACCCTAGCCCTTTAACCCGCGATAAGGGGGTGCGTAAGTCACTCATAAAATTATCCTACGTTGAGGGCTATTAGCCAGGTTGCCGCAGTCAGAATGATCGCCGCTGCTATTGCAATTTTGGCAGACATAGCCGCAGTTTCTAATTCGAAACCAAAGCCAACATCCCAGAAAAGATGCCTAATACCATTACAAAGATGTGTATAGAGTGAAAGAGTCACTCCGAGTAAAAATATTTGACCGTACCAGCTTGAGAAGTGAACATTAATGGATGAATAAGATTCGACACCGGTCGCGGCAGCCGCAAGAACCCAGATCATGACTAATGCAGCGACACTGAGAATAACGCCTGTAGCTCTATGAGTAATCGACAGAATTGCAGCGAAAGGCAACCGATATATTTGCAAATGGGGGGATAAAGGTCGATTATCTTGTATATTCATAGTGCGCGGTCTCAATTTACTCTTCAGTCAATAGATCAGCTATAAGCTGGCGATAACGTATTCAACCTAAATTACTTAACTTGGCCAGGCTAAAAATCAATGCACCTGCCGTTCTTTTCCCAGTCACCATAACGAGTTGGATCTTTACCTTTAGGGCCACCATATTCTTTTTCATTTTCGACATTAATAACATTCGGAACAGCGGTAGGTTGTTCCGAATTGGGTAACGGTTTATCTTTAGGTTTTTGGATATTAGGCATAATTATATTATAAGATAGTTTCCGATTGGCCGATTAGAATTTAACAGTATAATTTTAGCACCTAAACACCCAACACTGTTAAGAATTGTCTGTATTAAGTTTCTTTATACTTTTTGGTTAGCAAAGTGACTCAGTTAAACAGTCAATGTCATACGCCTATTTGCGCCAGATAACAAACCGGAGCTTTAACTTTAGCCCTGGAGTAAGCCGCTTTAACTATAGAAATCAATTTCATCTGCTAGGCTAAAGTCTCACCTGCACAACAACACAATGTTCTGCTGGGGTGGAAGGTTGCTTAACTTCCTTACTAACTATACAAAATAATACGGTTGAATTGGCCTGAGGGATCACTTAGCAGGCGCTTAAACGCATCTTTAATCTTTTAAATTTAATGTTTTAGGTGATTAGCAAGATGATTCAGTTAAAAAGAAGAAGTCATACGCCCATTAGCCCCGCACGACGTCTCGGAGCTGGGGTTTTAGCCTGGGAGAAAGTAACTTTTACTATGGAAGCGAATTTAATGTGCGAGGCTAAAATTTCACCTCAGCAACAACACAATATTATGCAGGAATGGCAGGTTTCTTAAACTTCTTTCTAATCACCTAATATTTCAGTTTATATTTTCCCAAGCACTTTTGGAATCAAGCGCTCGTGAGGCATGTAACCGTTAATTTTTTCACCATCATTTAAGAAAAGTGCTGGAGTACCCGCAATTCCGAGGGCTTTTCCTAGATCAAACCCACGATCGACCATATCGCCCTTTACGCAATCTGCACGCCCTAGATCACCAATTTCTGTACCTTTGGCAATGCTCATGGCTAGTTGCTTATCTTCGGCACACCATACTTGCTTCAAGCCAGTGTAACCAGGTCCTCTATCGCCTCCTCGAGGGAACGGCAAGTAGCGCACTGTAATACCTGCTTCCTGTAAAAAATGAACTTCTTCATGTAATTTTTTGCAATAGCCACAGCTGACATCGGTAAATATATTGAGCACTGTTTTTTCATCAGATACAGCGGAAAATATAACCATATCGTCTGCAGAGACTTCATTTATCTTATTCACAATAAGGCCACGTCGACTGGCTTCCGTCAAATTTTGTGCGCTCTCTAAATCGATCAAATCGCCGATGAAAATAAAACGTCCATTATCGATAAGATAGGCGAATTTATCTCCAAATCTAGTTTGGTAAACACCTTCAATGCCGGTTTCAATTGGTTCTTCTATATTATCGGTACCAAGGCGCAACTTTAATAACCGGGTAAGTTCAGAAGGTGGATTGCTCTTTATTGTGGCAGATGTCTCTGGCTGTGCATCTTGCGCAACAGCGAAAGTTGAGACCGACAATGTGAGAATAAAGGAAATGAGGCGACAGGTTTTTATCATATTAAAAGCTTATAGGTAGTTGAGTGAATGTGTCGAGTTATAAAAATCTATAACGGGACTTAGTCCGGCTTATTAAGTTAAAGTTTCTTGCTGCCAAATTAGAATACGATTATTGGCCGGCATTTCAATATCATCGATTAAATGTAAACCCACTTGTTGAGCGATATCACAAACCCATTCGATATCTTTAATGCCGCTGTTAGGGTCGTTTGACTTTAACATGCCATCAAACCTCTTATTACTACTCGAGGTAAATTGGCCATTATAATTAAACGGGCCATAAACGATAAAAAAACCATTTTTAATTAGGCAGCTAGCCGCCTTTTCGATGCAGACGGTAACTGCCACATCGTCCATAATATGGAAGGAATTTGCACTAAATAATAG
>JBLILW010000097.1:0-8801 GCA_047638435.1 Urechidicola sp. | reverse complement strand
ATCATGTTCACTTTGAAATTCGTCGACGAGGAAAAGCGATTAATCCTAAGCGGTATTTACCCGCCATTCATTGACATACTGGCATTTGATGCTTCTAGAAAATCTAGCCTAAGTTTTTGATAAGCCCTTGTAAATCAATTTCTTACCCAATGACCAGACTTACCGCCAGACTTTTCATTGAGTTGAATATCACCAATCACCATGCCACGATCAACCGCCTTGCACATGTCATAAATAGTCAGTAGTGCTACTTGCGCACCCGTCAATGCTTCCATCTCGACGCCTGTCTGCCCTTGAGTCTCAGTGGCTACGGTGCATTTGATTCGATTACTCGATTCATCTATCACAAAATCGACAGATACATGGGTGAGTGCTAGCGGGTGACACAATGGAATCAAATCAGCCGTGCGCTTGGTTGCCATGATTCCAGCGATACGTGCAATTCCTAAAACATCACCTTTTTTGTGGTTGCCCCCAGTAATGAGTGTCAGCGTGGCCGGTTCCATGCTGATATTACCACTCACTACGGCACGGCGGGCTGTACTTTTCTTTTCGCCGATATCGACCATGTGGGCTTCACCCGACTCGTTGAAATGCGTTAGTTTGCTCATGATTTTGCCTACTTGATGACGAGATACAGGGCTCTATTGCCACGCCGAATATTGAGGGCCATACCACCCTTATTATTACTAATAGTCTTTAGCGCTTGTTCGAATGTTGGTATTAACTGCTGATTGATTGAATACAGAACATCACTTTCTCGTATGCCTGCCCGCCACGCGGGTGAGTTAGTTTCTATTTCTAACACTTGCAGGTAGGTGACCAGGCCGTATTTTAGGCTCGATTCACTCACCTGACCAATTTTAGCCCCCGTCAATTTCTGTAATAGGTGCTTGCCTTCGAGCATGGCAGTGTCTATTGGCTGGATGACAACCTCTAATTGTTGTCTTTTACCCTGACGATATAACGTGACATCGATTGATTGACCCAGGCGTAATAGACCGACAAGATTAATCATGTCCTGCGCTGAACGAATTATCTTATTGTTGGCTGATGAAATAACATCACCTATTTCTAAGCCTGCATTTTTGGCGGGAGAGCCACTTTCTATCTGGGTGACAATAAATCCATTTGTTAATGACACACCAAATGCCTGTGCGAGTTCAGGCGTTAGGTCTTGCCCCTGGGCTCCGAGCCTGCCGCGTTGCACCTGTCCAAATTCGGCTAGCTGTAACATGATGTCGTGAGCCATATTGATCGGGATGGCAAAGCCAATACCAATATTACCGGATGATGCGCCACCGCCCTTTAAAATGGCAGTATTGATACCGATTAGCTCGCCCCGTAAGTTCACCAATGCTCCACCTGAGTTACCTACATTGATGGATGCATCGGTTTGAATAAAGTCTTCGAAGGATTCGAGTCCAAGTCCCGATCGGCCCAGTGCGGAGACGATTCCCGAGGTAACAGTCTGGCCTAAGCCAAAGGGGTTACCAATCGCTACGACAAAATCGCCAACGCGTAGTTGGCTTGAGTCGGCTATCGGTAGTTCGGTCAAGTTATTGGCTTGCACTTGAATCACTGCAACATCGGTGTCCGGATCGCTGCCAATAATATCAGCCTGCATTTCTCGCCCGTCCGTCAGTGTAACGGTAATTTCATAAGCATCTTTAATCACGTGACTATTGGTTAGCACGTAACCGTTCTTAGCATCGACGATGACGCCTGATCCCAGACTTTGGGTTTCTCGTGTTCGTTCGACACCGGGCAGGTTAAAAAACCGTTGGAAGAAAGGATCATTATAGAGTGACGATTGCCACCGTTGACTTGTTTTGCCACGGGTCGCTATGTTGACGACTGCCGGCGTTGCTTTATCTAACATGGGCGCTAGAGTGGGCAATGCCTGTCCGCCCACTGCAACAGGCAAGGCAGCCGTTACTACTGTGAGCCAAGTCGACAGGAACAACGCTAGCAGTATTTCCCCCATTGCCGGCTTACCCTCTCTAAAAGGAACGTGGATTGAAATCGAACTGTTTTTTCATGTCACTATAAAACTTTTCTGCTACTTCGCTATCGGCTGGTGGTGTTTGAATCATCACCTCGACCATTTGATCGCCACCGGGCATGCCTTTGTCCTTCAAACGAATTTTCTGTCCAGATAGCATGCCAGGTTTTATTTTAAGCCCGACTTCGCCATCTAATGTGGGTACTTTGAGCGTCGTGCCTAGCGCTGCTTCCCAAGGAGTTAGCGGCAGCCGAAGGGTGATATTTTTGCCTTCTAATTTGTACATTCGATGAGGCAAAATATTCATTTCTAAATAAAGGTCGCCGGCTTCTCCGCCCTGTGGGCTCTCGTAGCCTTGCTTACTGAGACGAATTTTCTGCCCCGTTGAGACACCTTTTGGGATATTTATTTTAAGTTTTTTCAGTTCAGGGCTTGAGAGCTTGCTGGCATTCGGTGTTATCTGGTTGAACTGGATTGTCTTTGGTCCACCAAGGTAGGCTTCTTCAAGAGAAATGCCGAGTTTCAAGTGTTGGTCCTCTCCTTTTGCCGGCGCCTGTCTTTGTCTGCCGGGTCCACCTTGCTGGCCATCACCACCAAACATAGATTCAAAAAAATCACTGAAGTCTCCACCGCTGAAACCACCGGCGCTCGCACCGCCATGACCACCACCGCCATTGAACTCATGCCCGTGTTTCCAGTCGCTTCCATATCGATCGTAGGCCTGACGTTTATCGGTATCTTTTAATACCTCGTAGGCTTCATTAACTTCCTTAAATTTGTCTTCGGCGCTGGCTTCGCTATTCACATCTGGGTGGTATCGTCTGGCCTGTTTACGATAGGCTTTCTTGATATCTGGGGTAGCTGCATCGCGTTCGACGCCCAAAATTTGATAATAATCCTGATACTTCATATTTTTCTGACTGTCTCAAATATCGCACAATAATGCGTGGTAATGTTACTGATAAATAGGGCTAATGACTCAGTTTTCAATTGACGTCATCTTTTTAAAAAACTTAATAATATCCTTTAACTGTCAATATCTGGGCTCTCACCCACTGCTTCGGCGATTAATTCAAATGTTTCGTGATTCAAATCATTATGCAGTGGTTCGAGTTCGGGCATTGACTTACTAACCTTGTTCGACAATTGATTAAAACGTTCGACTTTGCCGTGTAAGCCCTGACGACCGGCTATCGCGGTTAGCGTCAAATTATAATGGTTTGACGCGGCGCTCAGACTGCCGCCAAGTTTTTTCATTCGGTTCGCAACTTCACATACCTGATTAAAGATATCGCCTGCTTTTTCACCAATTTCTCGGGCTTCTTTGTTACTACGCTCAATCATCCATAAATTCGCAACCGTACGCAAAATTGGAATCAATGTGGTATGTGACACCAAAACAATATTTCTTTCATAACCATAGTTGAACAAATCCTTTTCATATTTTAGCGCCTCGATATAGGCCGGCTCGATTGGCATAAACATTAGCACAAAACTTGGACTGCGCATGCCGATCAGGTTGGTATAATCCTTACCCGATAGATCATCTATGTGCCGTTTTACCGAACTGGCATGTTCTGCTAAAGCCAGGTTCAACGTGGTGGGCGTTTCGGCGGCAACGACTCGATCATAAGCAACCAGAGATACCTTACTATCGATAATAATCTGCTTGCCACCCGGTACATTCACAAGATAATCGGTTTGCTTGCGATTACCATCGGCATCTTTAAACGACGATTGTTTTTCGAAGTGAGCACCTGAAATCAAACCACTCATTTCCAGAGTACGTTCAAGCTGAGCTTCACCCCAGCCACCTCTTTTTTGTGAATCACCTTTGAGTGCCGATGTCAGGTTCTTGGCGTCATCACCTATTTTCAAGCCAGCTTCTAGCACTTTCTTAATTTCAGATTCAATCGCGGAGTTACCTTTTATAGAATCACTATGCACTTCGTTAACGCGCTTCTGGAAGCCTTCAATCTGATCGCGAAATGGTTTGAGTAATGTCTCGATTGATGCCTGACTATTCTGGTTAAACGTTTTGGCTTTTTCGTCGAGTATTTTTCCGGCCAAATTTTCAAACTCAATTTTGAGCTGTTTACGATTCTGCTCGAACTGGTCTAGTTTTTGAGTGCTAAGTTCATGTTCTTTCTGAAGTTCGCCTTTTAATTTCAGATTGGTCTTTTCCGATTCATTCAGCAGCAGCTGAAATTCTATTAGTTGCGTGCGTTCGGCTTCCAGCGCTTGCTCCAATTGTTGATTTAAATGCTCTGATTGCTCATTGCGCTGTTCTGTTAATGCGAATTCAGTTTTGAGTTGATTATTCGATTCAGTCAGCGTTTCAAACTTTATCATCGCCAATTTTTGCAAACTTCGGAAACGGCCGGTTAGCAAGATAATAAGCATGGCCACAGCGGCAATGGCCGCTATGACAAGATGAAGAGGTTGGAGCGCTTCCATGATAGTTTGTATAATAACTAGGGCGATTTATAGACGGCGTTATTGTAGCACTATCCAACATAAACCCATGACCTTAGCAGATTTACAATATCAGGCTATTTGACTATCTGCTATTCTAAGCAAGCCCCTTACTAATACTCATAATTAGCATTAGCCAGCCCAGAATGTACGCGAACCCATCTAGCGTAGCTTTTAGGAGCGCGTGGTGTCTAGTGGAACAGGAGTAGGGCCCAGATGAACGTTATTATTTTCTAATAATCTTAACAAAAGAACCACAGTTTTTGGAGATACTTTTTTGCTTGTAATAAAGGTTTTTCCTTCTTAGCAGAGCTCATGAAGAACATCAATGCTCACAGCTGTCCCGTTAAGTTTGTGCGCAATTGAATCAACCGTTTGTTGCTAAAAGCAGAGGAATATTTTGATGCTAATACGATATGAAATAAATAGAAGATCCGTCATCCCATACAGCGCTTTTTGCTGGTCCAAAATCCGGCAGATTCAACGAGTCGCTGGATAACGGGTCAAGCCCGGTATGACGGTTCCACGTTAACGGGACAGCAGTAATAAATACTGAAGATTGCTTGTCCAAATAATAGGCAATTGGATTTATATGTCTAGGCTTTGGTCAAAAATAAGTAGAGTCATAAGACGAGGTCAAAGAATTTAAAATTCAAAACCATTTAACCTAGTGCGACTTTTCTTCAAGGACGAGGAGCATTTGGGTCAAATTTGGATTTAATCATGTATGAACGTCTTTTTTATTCATTTATATTTTTATCTCAGTATCTAATTATTTCTGTCCACTGATTGAAAAATGACCCTATAAATAAAAATTTTATTTCATCAACTGCATTTTTAGCAGGGATTGCAACCAAATCAGGACCATTCCGAAGCAACTTAGCATCATTAAAATAAATGCCATATTTGAATAGATTTTTTTGGGGTTTTATTTCCATCATATTCAAATAGCTTTATAGAATAAAATCTATACCTATATTTCTCCTTTTGCAATGGTGGTTTTTGTAATCTTTATAGCCGCCATAAATCGACTTGAAAGGTCCAGCTTTAGCCTTCTTTTACAAAGAGACACACGATGTGATGGCAAGGCTATTACAGGGATATAATAAATTTGAGCAGTGCGGAAAGAGTATATTTTTAGAGTCGACCTCAAGCGCGATGACTTAAAGTCAGATCAATCAGCTTTTTAGGCTGGGGTAACGAATTCCAATATCGTTAAATCCCCTCCAGTTGAAGGCGTTAATTTCTGCGTTGGGGTCCCTTCGTCACCCACAACCTAAAAATCATTGCGCTGTTAAATGAATGGTTCTCGACTGGCTGCAAGATGACTAACGCTCGGTTGAGACATCACCTTTACGAATACTCATAATCAGCATAAGCCAACCGGAAATGAAGGCGGACCCACCGATTGGAGTGATAGCACCCAACCATTTAACATGAGTGAAGGCGAGTAAATACAACGAACCACTAAACAGGATGATGCCCAGCGTGAAGGCCGAGGCCGAGCGTTTGAGCCACAGGGTTGAAAAATCTGGTATTGCCGACATGACCCCCACAACCAACAATGCTATGGCGTGATACATTTGATATTTGGCAGCGGTGTCGATTAGGCCCAGCGCATAGCTATCGAGTACTTGTTTTAAACCATGTGCGCCGAACGCACCAATTATGACAGCACCCATCGCGAAAATAGCGCCAGTAATTAATATCCATTGTAAGGCTTTCTGACTTTGCATCGTTGTGGTGTCTGGACGCCTGAATCTACATTTTTATTGAGATAGATTCAGGCAAACAATTAAACCCTGGCTCGTCGCCGACCACGCTTACGATCATTCTGCCCATCACCATCTGCTTTCGCTTTTAGCGGTGGAAGGGTTACGACTTTTGACAGCTCTGGGTAAGGGTCGGTTTTATGAGGCAAAGCCATTGCTTCGATAAAATATTGCTGAAATTGTGGTTCTAGGGCGGTTTCAATTTTTTCTACCTTGGGTAGAATTTCTGCAATTTCGAGGCGTGATGGAAAATTCAGCAGTGCGATGCGTGCACCGGTGCCTGCGGCGTTTCCGACTGAGCCGACCTTGTCTAACTGGCAATCGGGGATCAGACCAAGAATCATGGCGTATTTGACATCGATGTGGCTACCAAAGGCACCGGCCAGGCCGATTTTGTCTACTTTATCAATGCCCATATAGTCAAGCAATAACCGAATGCCTGCGTGTAATGCCGCCTTGGCCAATTGAATCGCACGGATATCAGTTTGGGTAATGCGCAAGTTTTTGTCGCCGTCGTGTAGCACGTAGGAATAGGTCCTCCCGTCAAGTACCACGCGGCTATTGTCCTTGCCGTCGACGAGACCAATGACGCCGTCCTGATCGATAATACCGGCGAGATACATCTCGGCAACTACTTCGATAATACCTGACCCACAAACGCCGCTAACCCCTACCTTCGCACTTTTTTCTGCAAAGTCTGGATCGTCTGACCATACGTCACAACCAATCACTCGAAACCGTGGCTCGAGTGTTTCGGGATCGATACGCACGCGCTCGATAGCGCCTGGTGCAGCGCGTTGTCCGGCGGTAATTTGTGCACCTTCAAACGCAGGGCCTGTCGGGCTTGATGCGGCGAGCATTCGATTTCGGTTACCCAACACAATTTCGGCATTGGTGCCGATGTCCACTAGTAACACGTATTCTTCAGATAGATCTGGCCGCTCAGCCAAGATAACACCGGCGGTATCGGCGCCAATATGACCGGCGATACAGGGCAAGATGCAAACACGGGCTTCGGGGTGCAATTGGAGGTCGATATCCGATGCACGGATAACAGTAGTTTGATCGGTTGCCAGCGTGAAGGGCGCCGTGCCTAATGGCGTCGGGTCGATACCGAGAAACAGATGATGCATGATCGGGTTGGCTACAACGACCAAGTCGAGAATTTCGTCTACTTGAATGCCGGCCGACTTCGCTGCACGTTTTGCCAATAAATTAAAGGCTTCGCGCACGACTTTGGTCATTGCGACGTCGCCACCTTCATTCATCATGACGTAGGACACGCGGCTCATTAAATCTTCGCCAAAGCGAATTTGTGGGTTCATGGTGTCAGCAGTGGCGATAACTTCGCCAGTATCCATATTACATAGCTGGGCAGCGATAGTGGTAGAGCCAAGGTCGATGGCGAGACCATAGACCACCTTTTTCTCGCCCGGCCATATGCTGATAATTTGCTGGTGCTGATATACCGCTGCGGTGACCTGGCGGTCGGCTTTAGCGAGTGACTTTTGCAATAGCCTGAGCTCCGATAGCTCGCAATCCATAATGGGCAATTCAAAATCATTCGCTAATGCATTTTGCAAGCGTCGCTTGTCGGAAATTGGCGCATGCATATCCGGTTCGGGCAGGGTCACGGTATAAAGCCGTAGCGCTGGTTGGACTTGAATATCATAGGCGGTAACGGCCTTGGTGATATGCTGTTTGTGCTGCTGGCTTTCTTCTGGAACATCGACTACCAGATCGCCAAGAATACGTGCATTGCACCCAAGTCGCTTACCATCTTTCAAACGGTTTTTACTTTGCAGATATTGCTCAGTTTCAGTGAGTGCGGAAAGATGTTCGGCGCGCGAGATAATGCCGTGTTTGGAAAACTCACCCTCTTGCGGCAATACTTGGCAGCGACGACATTTACCCTGGCCACCACAAATTGAATCGAGATCAACACCTAGGCGTTGAGCAGCCTGTAGGACAGTTGTGCCTGTCTGTACCTGCCCGCGCAAGCCCGAAGGCATGAATAATACGCTTACTTCTTCTTCACTCATGCATTGTTACCTTTGATGTCTTATCTTTTAACCGCGGCCTCTTCGACCCCGACGACCAGAACCACGAACAACCGCGCCTTCGACAGGTGGCTCACGGAATTTCTTAATCCAGCGTGAACAATCTGGGTCTTTACCCATCATCACGTCAGCTCCAAGGCTCGCACTAATGACTTCTGCGTGCAGTGGGTTGGTGATCGCCGATGTCATACCAGCCTGAATCGCCATGCTGATGAATGCACCATTGAAGCCGTTACGATTCGGTAAGCCAAAACTGACGTTTGATGCACCACAGGTGGTGTTTACTTTCAGCTCTGTTCGCAAGCGGTGGATCAGCTTCAACACTTCTCGGCCCGCAGTGTTGATAGCACCAATTGGCATTACTAGTGGATCAACGACAACGTCACAGGCAGGGATGCCGTAATCGGCAGCACGCTCTACAATTTTCTTTGCGATTAAATAACGCTCATTGATGTCTTCTGAAATACCAGTTTCATCGTTTGAAATAGC
>JBLILW010000096.1:0-8861 GCA_047638435.1 Urechidicola sp. | reverse complement strand
GGTATGGTCGGTTATGCCTTGAAAATTTGGTCCGAAGGCGATATGACAGTGGGAGAGTTTTCTATGGTCGCGGGACTGGCAATCATGTTAATCGAAGCCGCTCGAGGTTTGAGCCGCGCCTTCCTGGAATTTTTCGAGTATCTCGGCAATATCAGCGATGGTGTCGCAGTATTTGTTCAATCACATGACATTGTCGATAGCGAAGGGGCAGACGTGCTAACGGTTAATCAGGGCGAAATTACCTTCGAGAACGTCACCTTCATTTATCAGGAAGGCTTGAAAGTGTTCGAGCAACTCGACGTCACCATACCGCCTAAACAGCAAGTTGGTCTGGTCGGTTTTTCGGGTTCAGGCAAATCAACCTTTGTTAATCTGATGCTGCGTTTGTTTGAACCACAACGCGGATCTATTCGTATCGACGGCCAAAATATACTCGAGGTGACACAAGACAGCTTGCGCGAAAACATATCGATGATTCCGCAAGACCCACAGTTATTCCACCGCTCGTTGATGGAAAATATTCGCTATGGCCGGCTCGATGCCAGTGATGAAGAAGTGATAGAAGCCGCTAAAAAGGCCCATGCACACGATTTTATTCTACAAACTGAGAAGCAGTACGACTCACTCGTCGGTGAGCGTGGCGTTAAATTATCGGGTGGTCAGCGGCAGCGAATCGCCATTGCCCGCGCAATTTTGAAAAACGCCCCAATACTCATATTGGACGAAGCAACCTCAGCGCTCGACTCGGTCACTGAGAAAAAAATTCAACAAGGGCTCGACAACTTGATGAAGGGGAGAACGGTCGTAGTAGTTGCTCATCGTCTGTCAACCATCGCCCACATGGATCGAATCCTGGTATTTCATGAAGGGAAGATCATCGAAGATGGAAACCATCAAGCATTGTTAGAACAGAATGGTCATTACGCCCATTTGTGGAATATGCAGGCTGGTGGTTTCCTTCCAGAGAAAGATGCCTGAGAAAGGTAGCTGAAGAAGGTTCCTAAGCAAGACAACTGAATAAGAGACATGAGCCACAAGCAAGATGGCGAATAGTCTGTTTGTCGATACGATGCGCGACGCTATTGTTTCATCAACGATATTATCTAAACCGATCTGCCTTCACTGAACCAAATGCCCTTTAGTCACGTATAAATTTGGAATCTATTGCTCGCCAATCGTCCTTAAGGAGTAGTTGGACTATGAACCAACACCATTTTATCGCTGCCCGTAGTTTAATTGGCAGTTTTTTTCTGTTATTTGTGCTGTCTTGTGCAGCAGCAAATCCGCAACCGAAAGATCCAAATCGCCCTGCGCACCATATGGATGAAGGTTTTCGTAATCTTTATATCGAAACCGCAGATAAAACCTTTTTCAGCTATATGAAGATGCGCTATTTTAGTGATGTTCAGTGGGCTGACCATGAAGGGGAGGCCGATCAGGTACCATTTCAAAGTCTTGATTTGAATTTGGTCAGCAATCCGCCCCAGGATTTACAGGTGAGTTGGCTGGGCCATTCAACATTTCTGATTCAACTCGATGGGGTTACACTTTTAACTGATCCAGTATTTTCGGACCGTGCATCACCGTTTAGTTTCGTGGGCCCTAAACGTTATGTACCTCATGTGGTGGATTACGACAAGCTGCCCAAGATAGACTATGTGATTATTAGCCACAATCATTACGATCATCTAGATATAGAAACGATTCGCCATTTAGGTAACGATCCAATTTATTTTGTGCCATTGAAACTAGCGCAATGGTTTAAGGAAGCGGGTATTGCACCGGATAGAGTGCGTGAAATGGACTGGTGGGATAAGGCCGAAGAGGCAGGTCTGAAAATCCAGGCTATGCCTTCTCAGCACTGGTCTGCCCGAGGCCTCTCTGACCGGTTCGAATCGCTTTGGGCCAGTTGGTATGTGCAGTTTGGCGGCCGCAGTCTGTGGTTTGCCGGTGATACTGGGTACAACGACAAACAGTTTAAGGAAATTGGCGACAAGACCGGCGGCGTTGATTTTGCCTTTATTCCAATTGGTGGCTATCTACCTCGTTCGTTCATGGCCGACTTCCATATTAATCCAGAAGAAGCAGTAAAAATTCATCGTGATGTTAAAGCTGATGTTAGCTTTGGTATGCACTGGGGTACTTTTCCGCTGACTGCCGAGGGATCTATGGCCCCAGTTTTGGAGTTAGCCAAGCAGATTAAAGCCTATGGACTCAATGAAGGTGAATTTATCACTCTGGACCTTGGTGAAACGATTCGCTATCAGCCCTAACACCAATGCTGGTTGCCTTAGTTTAACGACAGGCATCCAGCATTTAATCTATTTACTCTTTGACTGCTGATTATTATAAACGCTACTCCTTAGCCTTTGAGTCTATTGTAATCAATCATATGACTACTGAAATTTTATACATTGCAGTCTTTGACAAAAACGTTATTTCGTATGGTTTGAGTGGCGACCTTTCATCTCATTTACATTGACTTCCAAAGTACATGGCTACAACTACTCTGTTATTAACACTTGATGTGTTTTAAATGCGGGTGGTTTGTCATTGCAATGAATAGCGCCTTTTTCATCAGCTTAACTGTATAAATCTGTACGGCCTGAGGACGACAACAATGAGAAAAAGTCACGACAAAAAAGGTGATTTGTTATCGAGGTGTTCTTACGAAAACAACTTTAACCTTCAAGCTAGAAATTCAGGTTAAACGGAAGGCTTAATCGGAAAACTTTACGGCTGGTCGATTAACAAAATATACACCCATTACACAAAGTGCCATGCCGGCTATAGAGATAAAACTCAGCGTTTCGTCAAATAAGTAGTGTGCTTCAACAACAACTAAAGGCGGGACTAGATAAAACATACTGGAAATACGACTGGCTTCGCCTAGCTTAATGATCGACATAAGCAAGACGACTCCACCGATAGAAAGGCCAAACACTTGCCAAGTTAAAGCGATAGCAAAGCTGGTCGACCAGGCCACTTGCCAGCTTTCCCCTATTAAAACCGCAAATATTGCCGTAGCCAGGGTGGCTGCCACATATTGCATTAGGACGCCAGTCAATAGATGCGATTGATCGCAGAACTTCTTTTGATAGATAATACTACTGGATGCCGAGAGTAAACTAAGCAGGCACATGCCGATGGTTATCAATCCGAGGCCATCATCGTCAATTATGCCAAGGCCAAATTTTCCGAGGATAACAATGGCAACGCCGACGAACCCGACGGCTAAGCCGATTAACTTTTTTACAGTGAATGATTCACCGATAAAGACACTGGCCATAACCATCGTCAGTATCGGCTGAATGCCAATAATAATAGCAACGATGCCCGAGGGCATACCTTGTTTAATGGGCCAGAATACGAAGCCAAGATAACAGCAGTGGAGTAACACACCTGTCATCATGTCATGTCTATATGGCCAAAACTTGCGGGGTAGGGTAGCACCAAATAAATAGAGAATCGGTATAAGAGCGAGTGTTGTGAGCGCCATTCTTAGGCATAAAAAAACAAACGGATCCGCATTTTGCATGCTGTATTTTGCGGCTACAAAGCCTGTGCTCCAGATCAGCACAAATATTAGAGGCGATAGGCGAACGAAGAGAGTTGTATTTGCCATGCCTAATTATCTTTGGAGAGGTGAAAACCTATTGGCTTCTGCTAGTTGAAACCAATAGGCTTTTTTGAATGACCTGTTTCTAGGAGTCTGTCAGATTTCTGGTTGAAGTGATCAAGTTAGGCTTATTTGATTTCGAGTAACTCGACTTCAAAAATCAATGTTTCATATGGCCCAATCGACTGTCCCGCACCACGCTCGCCATAGGCCAATTCGTAAGGTACGACGAATTTATATTTGCTGCCAATGTTCATTAATTGAACGCCTTCGGTCCAGCCAGGAATTACTTGATTAAGACCAAATGAAGTCGGTTGGTTACGTGAGTAAGAGCTATCGAACTCGGTGCCATCGAGCAATGTGCCGCGATAGTGAACAGTTACCGTATCGGTTGCGGCAGGTTTTGCGCCATCGCCTTCAGTCATGACAGTGTATTGTAGGCCAGTATCTGTTGTAGTGACGCCATCTTTTTTGCCATTCTCAGCTAGATAAGCCGCACCGTTTGCTTTGGTATCGCCAAATTTTGCATCGTTCATTTTTTGCTGTAACTCATTTAAAGCCTCGCCAGCTTCCTCGATTGTCATGAGTGTTTCCTTGCCTTCGGCTTGGGCTTTCATGCCTTCCAGCAAAATTTGATAATCGACTTCACCGTATTGTTTCAATACCTGTTCGCTAATCATCATTCCTAAGCTGTAACTTAACTTGTCTTTGTCTGTATTAATAGTGGTTGCTCCAATGGCTGTCATAGTGAAAAAAAGACCTATTGTGGTCAGGCCAACGCGTTTAAAATTCATATTATAATTCCGTCATCGATTTAAAAGAGGTTTATTATCGCAGAGCAGTATATATACCTGAGCTGAATAAAATAGAGGGGAATCTGTTAAAGTAGTTTCAAGTGTTAAAAGCAGCTTAAACAATAAAACTTAACCAATAAGATTAGGGCATTGCCGATGACATCATCAATCACATTAATTAAGGAAAAGTACAGAAATAGTTTAGGGCAACCAATCGGCTTCCCTGTTGAATCATGGCAACCCGTTGAGCATCCCCAAGGTTCAGTGAGGGCAGGTCGTTTTTGTCAAATAGAACCCATCAACATCGCTGCTCATTCGCGAGATTTGTTCGAGGCGTTTTTACTTGACACCAATCATCATAACTGGACGTATCTACCCTATGGGCCATTTGAACAGTTTGAAGACTTTAAGAGATGGCTCGAGGCCAGTTATAGCAGTGACGACCCGTGTTTTTTTTCCGTCATCGACCTGGCTAGCGGCAAAGCGGTTGGCGTCGCCAGCTATCTTCGCATCACACCCAATGTTGGCGTTATCGAAGTAGGGCATATTCACTTTTCTCCTTTGATGCAAGGATCGGCTCTATCGACTGAAGCCATGTATTTGATGATGTCGAGAATATTCGACGATCTGGGTTATCGGCGGTATGAGTGGAAATGTGACTCGCTAAACCAGCCTTCTTGTCGAGCGGCCCAGCGCCTAGGTTTTCTGCTCGAAGGCGTATTTAGACAGGCAACATTGTATAAAAATCGTAATCGTAATACGGCCTGGTATTCGATACTTGATAATGAATGGCCGTTAATAAAAACAGTATTCCAAAATTGGCTAAAGGCAGAAAATTTCGATCTTCAAGGGAATCAAAAAACAAGCTTGTCGGCCAATATGAACGACGCATTAAAAGTCATTCGTTAAGCGAAAAGAAAGCAGGCTATAATTCCCCAATTAAGGCATCAACAAGGTTGATTAGTTAGGTTACTAATGTACAATTCGCAACCTGAATTTATAGTCGCGTAGCTCAGTTGGTTAGAGCACTACCTTGACATGGTAGGGGTCCCCAGTTCGAATCTGGGCGTGACTACCAATTTTCTGATTGTTTTGATGGATGAAAGCCAAACTCGACCCATTTGTCAGCAAACTATCTGCATCCTTTGCAAATGGTCCCTAAAGCCCGAGCTAATCCTCTCGTAACAATTGCTCTATTTAATTTATATTGAATCATGTGACCTTTTGTATGGGCCACCACTGAATAGGAAATAACATGCCTACTATTACACTCCCTGATGGTTCAAAAAGAAATTTTGATCAAACCGTCTCTGTCTTAGACGTTGCTTTTGACATTGGTCCAGGCTTAGCTAAAGCGACATTCGCCGGTAAGGTGAATGGCAACTTGGTCGACGCCTCTTTTCTAATCGAAAAAGACTCGACACTGGCTATTGTTACGGGTCGCGATCCAGAAGCACTTGAGTTGCTTCGTCATGATGCCGCGCATGTTATGGCTCAGTCGGTCCAAGAACTATTTCCTGGCACCCAAGTAACCATTGGTCCTGCGATTGAAGATGGTTATTATTACGATTTTGCGCGTGACGAGCCATTTACTCCCGATGATCTGGTTTTAATCGAAAAGCGTATGCACGAAATCGTCAAACGAGACTTGCCGATTGTACGAGAAGTACTTGATCGCGATGAGGCGAAGAGGATTTTTGCTGAGCTGGGTGAAACCTATAAGGTAGAAATCATCGAAGATGTTATCCCTGAAGGCGAAGAAGTCTCTATATACAAACAGGGTGACTGGTTTGACGTTTGTCGAGGCCCTCATTTGCCATCTACCGGTAAATTAGGTAATGGTTTTAAGGTGATGAAGGTAGCAGGCGCTTATTGGCGCGGCGACTCAAAAAACGTCATGTTACAACGTATCTACGGCACCGCATGGCCAGACAAGAAACAATTAAAGGCTTACCTTCACCGCATAGAAGAAGCTGAAAAACGCGACCATAGAAAGCTAGGTCGCCAACTAGATTTATTCCACTTGCATGAAGAAGCGCCAGGATCGGTGTTTTGGCATCCAAAAGGCTGGACACTTTTTCGCAAGCTGCTCGATTATATGCGTTTCCGTCAGGATAACGCTGGTTATATCGAAGTGAGTACGCCCGATGTGATGGACCGTAGCCTTTGGGAAACTTCAGGTCATTGGGATAACTACCGTGAAAATATGTTCACCACACAAACCGAAGATGACCGTGTTTTTGCGTTAAAACCAATGAACTGTCCAGGTTCTGTGATGATGTTTGCGCAAGGCTTAAAAAGCTATCGTGACCTGCCTTTACGAATGGCTGAATTTGGTAAAGTGCATCGCTATGAACCATCGGGTGCACTTCATGGTTTAATGCGTGTTCGTCATTTCACTCAAGATGATGCGCATGTGTATTGCACTGAAGAGCAAATGGAACAGGAATGTATCGATGTCGTCGCACTGGTGCTCGATATCTACAAAGATTTCGGTTTTGAAGATGTCGTGATTAAATTATCGACTCGACCCGAAAATAAAATCGGATCGGAAGAAGTCTGGGATAAGCTTGAAGGCGCGCTGAGTAATGCTCTCGATACTATGGGGCTAGATTATGTTCTATATCCCGGTGAAGGTGCTTTTTACGGTCCAAAACTAGAGTTTGTATTACGTGATGCAATTGGCCGAGATTGGCAATGTGGCACCTTGCAGGTTGACATGAATCTGCCCGAGCGTTTTGATATTTCCTATGTTAGCGAAGATGGATCGAAAAAACGACCAGTCATGTTACACCGTGCATTATTCGGTTCCCTCGAACGTTTTATCGGTATTTTGATTGAGCATTACGAAGGAAAATTTCCGCTCTGGTTATCGCCAGTTCAGGCTGTTGTGATCAATATTACGGACAAACAGGCCGACTATGCTAAAAATATTGAAAAAATGCTTAAGAAACAGCAAATAAGAGCCATTTCAGACTTGAGAAACGAAAAGATCGGCTTTAAAATTCGCGAGCATACGCTACAGCGCATTCCGTACATGCTCGTGATTGGTGATCGAGAAATGGAAGAAGGTAAAATAGCGGTCAGAAGCCAGGGTGGTGAAGACCTTGGCGCAATGCCAGTCGAGCAATTTATCGAGCTGGTGAATAATCAATCCGGTTATTAGCCGTCTATTAATAAATCGTAGGCACTAAACCAGATTGAATTTTGCTTTAACTTAATTAGGAGATTTTCCCAATCGCAGATAACAAACAAAGCCGTCTTAATGATGACATAACGGCACCACAAGTTAGGTTGGTCGCCGAAGATGGCGAACAACTAGGCATCGTGTCTTTAGAAACCGCTTTAAAAACAGCGGAGACAGCTAAATTGGATCTTGTCGAGTTAGTGCCCGACGCCAAACCGCCTGTTTGTCGATTAATGGATTACGGAAAATTCAGGTTTCAGCAAAAGAAAAAATTGCATGACCAACGTAAGAAGCAACGTCAGGTTCAGATTAAAGAAATTAAGTACCGACCTGGCACTGAAGACGGTGACTATCAGGTCAAACTAAAGAAGTTAATGGAATTCATCGAAATTGGTGATCGATGTAAAGTCACCGTTCGATTCCGTGGTCGCGAAATGGCGCACATGGAAATTGGAACACAACTACTCAAACGAGTAGAAGAAGATATGAAAGAATTTGCGTCGGTGGATCAGTTTCCACAGTCGGAAGGTCGCCAGATGACTATGTTACTGGTGCCCAGAAAACGCTAGAGTTATCTAGCACTCAACCTAAAGACGCGTCTCCGGCGTCCAGGGTATTTGAACCGAATTATCCCAATGAGAATTGAATTAGGATAATTAAACTGGAGTTACACAATGCCAAAAATGAAGTCTAACAGTGGCGCTGCTAAACGTTTTAAGAAAAACGCAGCGGGCAATTTCAAGCGTGGTCAATCACACTTGCGTCACATTCTTACCAAGAAAAGTAGCAAGCGTAAACGTCAGCTTGGCGAGATGCTTGAAATCCATGCTAATGATAAGCGTCAGATCAACCGCCTGTTACCGTACGCTTAGGGAGACTAAGAAATGCCAAGAGTAAAAAGAGGTGTTGTCGCCCATGCACGCCACAAGAAGATACTTGACAAAGCCAAAGGCTATCGTGGAGCACGAAGTAAAGTATTTCGTGTCGCCAAACAAGCAGTTACTAAAGCAGGACAATATGCTTATCGCGATCGTCGTCAGCGTAAACGTCAATTCCGTGCGTTATGGATTGCTCGTATTAACGCCGGTGCACGAGTCAATGGATTGTCTTACAGCGTATTCATGAATGGTCTGAAAAAAGCTTCGATTGTAATCGATAGAAAAGTTTTATCTGATATAGCAATCTTTGATAAGCCAACCTTTTCAGTTCTGGTTGAAAAAGCAAAAGCAGCTCTAGAGTCTGCACCTGCTTAAAGTAAAAT
>JBLILW010000095.1:0-8871 GCA_047638435.1 Urechidicola sp. | reverse complement strand
ATCACCAGGCTACCGCTGGCCCCCACGATTTGACCTGGTTCGAGCCGGTCGTTAGCGTATGCGATACAGATTGAATACATCGGCATAGCGGCACCACCGAGTAACAGTATGCTGGCAAAAAAAGCAGGGCTATCCTTCGGTAACACGATTGCGATCATGCAAGCGGCAATCGCGATGATTGAAATAACTGACATAACGAGGCGTCGACTTACTCGATCTGAAATATAACCAATAGGCCATTGTGTAATCAGCCCACCTACCAGAAAACAGGCCATAAATATTGAAATTGATTTAACATCCCCCAGCACAATGCTGGCGTAAATAGCCCCCATTCCAAAAAAAGTGCCGTGGGCCATACCGGTCAAACAGTTACCGATAACCGCCAAAGGTGATGCCTTATAAAGGTCGATCAAAGACATGGTTTGTGAATAACCGAAAGTGGGTGCAGGTTTAGCCGTCAGTAACATCGGAATAAGGCCAAAGGAAATAATGACCGAAGTGAGGATAAATAAATCAATTGAACTCGGCTCTGCCAAATTGAGTAAAAATTGACCTGATCCCATCCCTGCTGTCGTCAGAACCATGTAAACAGATAATACCTTGCCACGCGTTTCGTTACTGGCCCGGTCGTTCAACCAGCTTTCGGTGACGACATAGATGCCCGCAAAACAGATGCCGGTGACAATTCGCATTAATGTCCAGCCAAGCGGCGTGATATAGACTCCGTGTAAAAGTATCGAAATGGAGGCAAGAGAAGCCAATGCTGAAAAAACACGAATATGCCCGACCCGTTGAACCAGATAAGGCGCCAGAAATGAACCGATGAAAATGCCAATGAAATAACCAGACATCATGATGCCCGTGGTAAAAGTAGAGAACCCTTCTACACCTGCACGGACACCGAGCAAGGTGCCCTGCAGCCCATTGGCGAGCATTAGGCATGCGATACCGAGCAAAATAGCCCACGATGCTGACAGGTCTTTCCACATAAAATTAACTCAATTGAGCGTGGTTTCTTCGAGCCAGTTGTTTAAAACTGAACATTTGAAATAGGCTATTCGAAACTACCCATGCCGAGGATTCAGCATGCGCGAATACTAGTAGTGTTTTCACCATTTGGCAGTTTTAAATGCGACTTATCAAAGTCGATCTTATCTATGACGGGACTTAATCTGGTTAGGTTTCGATCAATCTTGGTTTAGATCGAACTGGGTTCATATCAAATTAGGATAAGCCATTTCAATCGCTTGCAGTTCCAAATCTAAAATGGATTGATACTGATTCAATTCAACATCAACAAATTCGACAAGACGTAAGCATTGTCGATGTTGATCCGGCAACAGGGTTAATGCCTCATTGAGCAGTAAAGTGAGTCGCTTAAGGTCGGTCGTATTCAATTTTGAATTCGGCATAACAAACGGTAATCCGCAGGTTTTCATACTATAGCCAATCGCTCTTACCTGGGCAGCAAGTTCAGGCCAGGCGTCGGTGATAAGCGCGAGGCTAACGCTATCGATAGCTGCGACATCGGCTCGACCTTCACCCACTTCAATCAAACTTTGCCTATGTGAACCAGATTCTATCAAGCCAGAGAAAAAGGGTTTGCCTTTTCCCTTTTCTTGGGCCAGCGGTGCCAGTGCATGTCGAAACACATTCATGCCGCTATTAGAATTTCTACCATTGAACGCAGCAACCCTTTGATAACTATCGTGAAGTGATTGGATTTCGTTATCGACTGAGGTAATGAATGTGCTTGCATAATAAATGCCGTCACTACCAGAAGTATCAGTATCAACGTTTATATCAGCATTTACATTAAAGACGGGCACGCAGATTGGACTCAGTTTATCTTGCAGGCTTTTCATCAGTGGATAGCCGCAGGTATGACCCATAAATAGATGGTCATCGCGCAACGTGGACATATCAGTGTCGAAGCGTAGCGTTGAGTCCAGAATGTCATCGATAGCGTTGTTGCCATCCGATAAAGCCTGAAATAGATCAAAAAATACTCGCCATGCTAGTTTTAAATCATCTGTAAAGGCATACATGCCACAGGTGATGAATGGAGACGTTGCACTTCGAAAATCGTCGGTTGATGTCATCTGATGGTGATTTTTCCGTTTAGATTTGGATATTAAGAACCAGCAGCTTAGCCTAGACAAGATATCGTATTGATACGGTTTGAAGCAAGTGTGAAATAAGTTTTGTGAAATAAGTTTTGTTAAATCAACAGTGCAGTTTATAAGAAACAACAATTACCAAGTAGACCGTTTGGTACTAAATGCAATACTATCTCAGCACATAAACATCTGGTATCCCGCATGAGTAGAAGAAGACCTCGCAAGCGTACTGCCAATCCCGATCAACTAGTCGGTCCGAAAGCACAGCAGTTATTTAATCCCTTCGCACCCATAAGTGTTCTCAGCAAAGACGACCTTGATCTAATTCACGATGGCGCGATGCGCATTCTTGAAGAAATCGGCCTGCATGTTATGAACGAAAAGGCTTTGGCGCTGTATGAAAAGGATGGCGCCAAGGTCGACTGGGACAAACAGCACGTTTTTATCGACCGTTCAATCGTCATGAAACGTATGCAAACAGTCCCTTCCGAATTTATCATGCATGCTCGTAACACTGATCGAAATCGGCTGGTTGGCCGTAATGCGATCAATTTCACTTCAGTTGCTAGTGCCCCCAATAGTTCTGACCTCGAAGGTGGGCGGCGTACCGGAAATTTTGAAGACTATTGTAATTTTCTTCGATTGTCTCAGGGTGCTGATGTCATCGATTTTCTTAGTGGCTATCCGGTAGAGCCTATTGATATTCCACCTGCAACGCGGCATTTGGACGCCTCATTAGCCGCATATACATTAACTGATAAGTCATTTAGCTTGTATTGCCTTGGTGGTGGTCGTGTTAATGATGGGATCGAAATGGCTTCAATCGCTCGGGGAGTTGATCGAGAGTCCATGATAAATGAACCCAGTATCATTACTGTGGTGAACACTAATTCGCCACTATTAGTGGATGATTCGATGCTGGATGGCCTGATCGAAATGGCCGAGAACGGACAGCCAACCATTGTTACGCCCTTTACCCTGTCGGGTGCCATGTGTCCTATTACTTTGGCAGGGGCGTTGGCGCAACAAACCGCTGAAGCACTTGGCGTGATTATTCTGTCGCAAATGGTCAGGCCTGGTTCACCTATGGTAATGGGCGGATTTACCTCGAATGCCGATATGCGTACAGGCGCTCCTGCATTTGGCACGCCTGAATATACCAAGGCGGCATTAGCCAGCGGCCAATTGGCACGACGCTACAATATTCCTTTTCGTTCATCTGCACCCAACGCTTCAAACTGTGTTGATGCTCAGGCAGCTTGGGAGACACAAATGTCGTTGTGGGGTGCCGTTATGGGACATGCTCAAATCATCAAACATGCCGCTGGTTGGTTAGAGGGTGGGCTTTGTGCCTCGTTTGAGAAATTCATTATCGATATTGATATGTTGCAAATGATGGCAGAAACCTTAAAACCAATCGAAGTGAATGAGGCAACATTAGCGCTGGATGCGATTAAACAAGCAGGGCATGGTGGACATTTTTTTGGCACCACACATACACTGGCTAATTACAAGACTGCATTCTATGAGCCCATTGTGTCAGATTGGAGCAACTTTGAGAGTTGGGAGGAAAATGGTTCGAAAACAGCGTTCGAACGCGCCAATAAAATCTACCGACAACGCTTAAAAGACTTTCAGCCACCAGCAATGGATGATCAAATCAGGGTGTCGCTCGAATCGTATGTATCGCAGCGACGACAGGAACTGGAAACAACCCGATGAGATTGCAGCAATGAGATTACGTCTATGAGATTGCAAGAAAGAGTCACGCTATTTCAAAATCGCTTGGAGCAAGTGATTGCTCAAAGTGGCTTGAATCGCTCTAAATTTGCGACTTCAATCTCGGTCGATAGGTCGACTCTCTCTCAATTACTGTCGGTCGATAATGTCCGTTTGCCGCGTGCGGACACGATCGCCTCAATCGCTGAAGTGTATCAAATCAGCATTGACTGGTTGCTTGGCCTGACTCAGCAGGGCGCGCTGGCGACTCAAATGGTCGAAGAAGCCTTTGACGTCAATGACTTTGCCGACACCATTTTCGACAAGCACCTGCAATGGCATCGTGAGGCAACTGGTTACAAAGTTAGGTATGTCCCGACAACCTTGCCTGACCTACTCAAAACCGAAGCGGTTGCCGAATATGAATTCAACCGCTATGGCTCGGGTAAAGTGAACCAGAGTGTGCGCGATAATCAACTACGGTTGTTACAGCAACGCCACCCAGGTAGCGAACTTGAAACCTGCACCACGATTCAATCTCTGCAATTGTTTGCCAACGGTCAGGGGATTTGGAAAGATCTGGGCGTAACCGAACGCAAAGCACAATTGCAGCGCATGATTGAGCTTAATAACGAGCTATATCCTGGCTTTCGCTGGTACCTATTTGACGGCAAGGAAACCTACTCTTCGTCATTTACTATTTTTGGCCCATTACGCGCAACATTATTTATTGGCAATCTTTATGCGGTGGTCAATAGTATCGAGCATATTCGAAAGCTGACTGCTCGCTTTGATGACTTAATTCGAATGGCGATAGTACACCCACATGAAATTCAAACCACGTTAGAGAGCCTGATGGATGATTGCCAGTAGCCAGTCCAGCATGCTCATTAAGAAAGCAAGTTCAGATAACTAGAGTGAATCTAAGATGAATCAATCTTACGACGCCATTATTATTGGTGCAGGCATTATTGGATCAGCCACGTCACTTGCGCTAGGAAGAAAGGGTTGGCGCGTTCTCAATATCGATAAGCTGCCTGCTTGTGGTTATGGCTCCACCTCGGGTTCCTGTGCCATAATTCGACCTTATTACTCCACCATTGATGGATCTGCGATGGCGTATGAATCGCATTTTTACTGGAAGAATTGGGCTGCCTATCTAGGCGACGCAACTGCTAGCGAGACAAAGCTAGACGAGAGTGGGTTGATCAAGTACGTCGATTGTGGGTCGATGGTGATGAAGACTGAACTCAATGATTACCTTAAGCCATGTTTAGCTATGATGGATGAACTCGACTGTCCATACGATGAATTTAGCCCAGTACAACTTCAAGAAAAGTTGCCGGTGTGGAATACCGAATCATATTACCCGGTTAAATTACCGAATGATCCGGCATTTGGTATTGCAAACGAAACACCGTTAGGTGGCGCTATACTTTTTCGGGCAGGTGGTTACATTACTGATCCACAACTAGCGACACATAACATTATGCGCGCGGCAGAGCGTGCGGGTGGATCGTTTATTTATAATAGCTGTGTGGTTGAAATTAGGCAGCAAAACGGACGTGTCTGTGGCGTTAATCTTGACAATGGTGACTCGATCGATGCGCCGGTTGTACTCAATGCGGCTGGACCTCATTCGTCGAAAATAAATCAACTGGCCGATGTCGAAAAGAGTATGAAAGTGAAGACACGAGCTTTACGCCAGGAGGTAGCGCATGTGCCGCTGCCAGAAGGTTACAACCCAGATACTGCCTGCGTAACTTCCGATAGCGACATTGGTGTTTATACACGACCCGAGCATGGTAATAATTTATTAATTGGAAGTGAAGATCCGCCTGTTGATAAACACGAATGGGTCGACCCAGACGATTATAATCGCGAATTCACAGATCAATGGCGCACACAGGTACTGCGCGTATGTCAGCGCGTGCCAGCGCTCGAAGTACCGAACAAAATGCAAGGTGTTGTGGACTTATACGATGTCAGTGACGACTGGATTCCTATCTATGATAAGTCAGACTTGCCTGGATTTTATATGGCCATCGGTACCAGCGGTAACCAGTTTAAAAATGCACCGGTTGCTGGGGAAATGATGGCCAATATTATCGAAGCCTGCGAGCAGGGTAATGATCAGGATAGCAACCCTATCAATTTACATTTGAAGTATATCGACCGCACGGTTACCAGTGGTTTCTATTCGCGATTACGAGAAGTAAATCAAGATAGTAGTTTTTCAGTCCTAGGCTAGTAGAGGAAGAATAAAAATGAGATCTCATGTACAAGTAGTTGTCATTGGTGGCGGTGTCATCGGTTGTAGTGTTATTTATCACCTCACTAAACTGGGTTGGAAGGATGTCATACTCATCGAGCGTTCGGAACTGACATCAGGCTCGACCTGGCATGCAGCCGGTGGCTTCCATACCCTTAATGCCGATACCAATATGGCGGCGTTACAAGGCTACACGATAGGCTTGTACCGAGAGTTAGAAGAAATAACAGGTCAGTCCTGTAGTCTGCATCACGTCGGCGGTATCACGTTGGCCGCAACGCCAGAGCGCATGGACTTTTTGAAGTCAGCCAGAGCAATGCACCGCCACATGGGGCTAAATACCGAATTGGTGACGCCTGAAGAAATTCGAAAACTGAGCCCAATCACCAGTACAGACGGCATCATTGGTGCTCTTTACGATCCGCTTGATGGCCACCTCGACCCATCCGGCACGACGCATGCTTATGCGAAGGCAGCACAAATGCAAGGTGCCGAGATTGTCTTGCGTAACCCCGTGTTAGAAACTAATCAACGGCCAGATGGCAGCTGGGAAGTGGTCACAGAGCAGGGCACGATTATCGCTGAGCACGTTGTTAATGCAGCAGGATTATGGGCAAGGGAAGTCGGCGCAATGGCGGGTGTTCATCTTCCATTACATCCTATGGAACACCAATACTTTGCAACCGACGATATCCCCGAAGTGATGCAACATGATACCGAGCTGCCACATGTGATGGACCCTGAAGGTGAAAGCTATTTACGTCAGGAAGGTCGAGGTCTGGTGATAGGTTTTTACGAACAAAACTGCGTGCCCTGGGGCGTAGACGGTACGCGTTGGGACTTTGGCCATGAGTTACTTGATGAAAATCTCGATAGAATTAGTGATGCGATGGAAACCGCGTTTCATCGTTACCCGGTGCTAGCCAAAACCGGAATCAAATCAATAGTGAACGGTCCGTTTACCTTTGCACCTGATGGCAACCCATTGGTTGGCCCCGTGCCTGGCTTGCGCAACTACTGGTCAGCCTGCGCAGTCATGGCTGGGTTTAGCCAAGGTGGTGGTGTTGGCTTGACGCTAGCTGAATGGATGGTGAATGGTGAACCCTCACGTGATGTGTTTGCAATGGATGTTGCAAGATTCGGCGACTATTGCACCAAGTCATATACTCGATTAAAAGTGCGTGAAAATTACCAAAAACGCTTTTCAGTCTCCTATCCCAATGAAGAGTTACCTGCCGCACGACCATTAGATACCACCCCAGCCTATGGGCTTTGGCAACAAAAAAATGCTGTATTTGGTTCGGGTTATGGCATGGAGCAAGTTAATTATTTTGCAGCTGAAGGTGAAGAACCTTATGAAATCCCATCATTCAGGCGGTCGAATGCTTTCGACACCATCGGTGAAGAATGTCTAGCCGTACGTAACGGCGTCGGTCTTAACGAGGTACATAACTTTGGCAAGTATGAATTTTCTGGCCCAGCTGCATTTAGCTATTTAGATACCATCATGGCGGGCAGAATCCCACAGTTAGGGCGATTAAGCCTGAATCCGATGCTGAGCAAGCAAGGTAAGATAATCGGCGATTTCACGGTTGCTCAAGTACGCTCCGATGTATTTCAGCTGACCGCTTCGTATTCGGCACAGGCCTATCACATGCGCTGGTTTAAGCAGCATCAGCCTGCAGAAGGTGTGAAAATTGAAAATGTCTCTAAGCAACGGATTGGATTTCAAATTGCTGGCCCGAATGCGCGAGAGTTATTACAACGGGTCACCCGTGCCGACGTATCGAACGAAGCTTTTCCATTTTTATCTGTACGTGAAATGGATGTTGGCCAATGCCAGGCAATCGTGCAACGCGTGAGTTATACCGGTGATCGTGGTTATGAAATATACGTCCCCGTGCATCATCAGGTAGCGCTCTATCAAATTTTAACCGAAGCCGGAAAAGACCTAGGACTACGACCCTTCGGCATGCGTGCAATGATGAGCCTGCGCCTGGATAAATCGTTCGGCTCCTGGATGCGTGAATACAAACCCGATTACACACCGCTAGAAACGGGCCTAGATCGTTTTGTCGATTACAATAAGGCGAGTCACTTTATTGGTAAACAAGCGGCATTAGCAGAAAAAGAAGTAGGTGTAGACCGTAAACTATGCACCTTCATCGTCGATGCCAAAGATGCCGACGTGAATGCCTATGAGCCAATATGGCACGGCGGTGAAGTGGTTGGTTTTGTTACCTCTGGTGGCTATTCACACTATAGCCAGAAGAGCATCGCGTTTGGTTTTTTGCCCAGTGCTCTGGCAATGGAAGGGCAACAGGTCGAGATCGAGTTGCTAGGCGAAATGATATCTGCAACGCTCTATAGTGATCCTTTATTTGATCATAAAAATGAGTATTTGAGAGGGTGACTTAATATTTAAATATGATCCTGATAATTCTTATATTCGTCAATCCAAGCCTGATATTAATAGAAATAGTCGACATTTGATCTTACAGCCAATATTAGATTTGATTAAGGTAACTGGATGTTTTCCTTAAAAGAACTATCCAGGAGACCTAGATAGTTCTTTGTGTAAAGTCTTTACAGTAAGGTATCAGAGAACTTTTGATTTATTCGTCCTCGCTGCACGGAACGACCATACATTGGTCACAACGCTCGTTGCCTTAGATTCTATTAATAGCCTAAAGGTACCTTAACGAATTATTCGAAAATGATTAACACAATGTCAGGTTACTTGATATTACGGTTTTTCGT